>JBEHYP010000145.1:0-8107 GCA_048498115.1 Bacteroidota bacterium
CCGATGTTAACGGGGCGGTACTTACCCAGCCGTATAACCTGTTTCGCATAGCAAGCCTTTCAAAGCAAATTACTTCTGTAGCCATTATGAAAATGATGCAGAACGGCGAATTAACCATGAATTCAAAAGTGTTTGGGCCGGGAGGCATTTTACAGGACCATCCTGTTTTTTCCACTGCCAATATCACCGATCCAAGAATTTATAACATCACCGTAAGAAATTTAATGGAGCATGCTGCCGGGTGGAACAGGGATTTGAATTGCAACCCCAATCCCACACCGCCTTATCCTTATTTCCTGAGCGGCTGCGACCCTATTTCATTCCCGCTGAGGGTAACCCTTTTAACAGGAATGCCCAACCCCGTAACAAAAGAAGCGCACATAAAATTTTTGCTGGAAAAAGGCCTTGATTTTGACCCCGGCACAGGATATAATTATTCAAACATCGGTTATTTAATCCTTGGGGAAATCATTGAAAAAATATCAGGGCTTCCGTATGAAAAATATGTGCAGGACAGCATATTTACACCTTTAGGGATTTTTGATATGCATATTGGCAAAAACCTTTTAAAAGATAAACAGGAAAGGGAAGGTGAATATGTTGGTAACGGGTACACCACCTTAAGCTGTTATAACACCGGGCAATATGTTCCCTGGGAATACGGGGGCTTTAGCGTGGAAGCCATGGATGCACACGGCGGATGGATTGCTTCTTCAAGGGATATGCTGAAATTACTCACTGCTGTAGACGGCTTTAATACAAAGCCCGACATACTTACTCCATCAACTTTGGATACCATGGTTGCGCCATCGGCAAATAACCAGTATTATGCAAAGGGATGGAGCGTAAATCCCTATAATAACTGGTGGCATACCGGGTCACTGGACGGAACGGCAAGCGAGCAGGTACGTGCCAGTAACGGTTTTTCGTGGATTATTATCTGCAACAAAAGAAATATTACAAACGGTAATTTCTGGACTGACCTTGATAACCTCGGGTGGAATTGCCTTGCCGCCACTTCCACCTGGCCCACATGGGATTTGATGGCCTCTCCCACGGTCAATGCCTCGGGCATCAGCTTTTCAAATGTAAATGGAACATCCGTTACCGTTAGCTGGGCAAACGGGAATGGCGGCAGCAGGTTGCTGGTAGTAAAAGCAGACAGCAGCATCAATGCTTTTCCCATGGACGGAACCGATTATGCTGCTAATACGGCATTTGGTTCCGGCAGCTCTTTGGGTAATAATAATTACGTTGTTTATAACGGTACAGGCAACAGCGTAACGGTAACCGGCTTAACGGCCAATAAGAAATATTATTTCCGCGTAGTTGAGTATAATAAAAATACCGTTACAGGGAACAATGCTTTGTATCTTTTAGGAAGCAATCCACAGGAATATACTATCACTGCCGGCAGCTTCACTTTTACCGGCAACGGGAACTGGAGCACGGCCGCCAACTGGAATAATAATCTTGTTCCGCCACCCGTGCTGCCGCATGGCTCACAAATATTCATCAACCCGGCGGGCACAGGAGAATGTATGCTGGACGTACAGCAAAAAATTTCTTCTTCAGCTGCCATCACTGTTCAAACGGGAAAAAAATTTAAAATACAGGGGAATTTGATTATGCAATAAAAAAAATGCCAACAGCTGGCATATACTATTGGCATTGTAAAATCTCTTATTCTCTTTAGAGGCAGGCGTTTAAAACTCCGCACTCTTTGGGTACCGCGGGAAAGGAATCACATCCCTGATATTACCCATACCTGTTACAAACTGCACCATTCTTTCAAAGCCAAGACCAAAGCCTGCATGGGGACAGGCGCCGAATCTTCTTGTATCAAGGTACCAGTACAGCTCTTCCAATGGAATGTGCATGTCGTTCATTTTTTGCTCCAGCCGGTCAAGCCGTTCTTCACGCTGGCTGCCGCCCACAATCTCACCAATGCCCGGAGCAAGTATATCCATTGCAGAAACCGTTTGCCTTCCGGGCTCGCAGTTATCATCCAGCCGCATGTAAAATGCCTTGATCGCTGCGGGGTAATTGGTAAGAATAACAGGTTTTTTAAAATGCTTTTCCACCAGGTACCGTTCATGTTCGCTCTGCAGGTCCATTCCCCAGCCGGTTATTTCATACTGGAATTTTTTCTTTTTGTTGTGGTTGCTCTCTTTTAAAATATTGATGGCTTCGGTGTAAGTAAGCCTTTCAAATTTGTTATTCAGCACAAATTCCAGTTTTTCTATCAGCCCCAGTTCACTCCGTTTGTCCTGCGGCAGGCTTTTTTCTTCTTCTGCAAGGCGCTGTGCAAGGAATTCCAAATCTTCCCTGTTGTTGTCCATTGCATATTTGATAATGTACTGGATAAATTCTTCTGCAAGGTTGGCATTGTCTTCCAAATCATAAAAAGCCATTTCAGGTTCTATCATCCAGAACTCTGCAAGGTGCCTCGTAGTGTTTGAATTTTCTGCACGGAAGGTAGGCCCGAATGTATAAATATCACTGAACGCCATAGCAGCCAGCTCACCTTCCAGCTGACCACTTACAGTAAGATTGGTGCCGCGACCAAAAAAATCTTCTTTAAAGTTAATAGTGCCATCATCATTTTTCGGCGCTGTGCCATCAATAGGCAATGTGGTAACACGGAACATCTCCCCTGCTCCTTCTGCATCGCTGGCAGTGATGATAGGCGTATGCACGTACACAAAGCCTTTTTCATTAAAAAACTTATGCACGGCAAATGCCAGTGCATGGCGCACACGGAATACAGCGCCGAAGGTATTGGTGCGAAAACGCAGGTGGGCAATTTCCCTTAAAAATTCAAGGCTGTGCTTTTTGGGCTGCAAAGGAAATTTTTCTGCATCGCTGTCGCCCAGTATTTCTATAGAAACAGCTTTCAGCTCCACTTTTTGCCCTTTTCCTAAAGAAGGGATTATTTCCCCGGTGGCCTTAATGCAGGCGCCGGTAGTTATTCTTTTTAAAACGCTTTCGTCAAATTTACCCAGCTCTGCCAGCACCTGCAGGTTGTTATTGGTGCTGCCATCGTTCAATGCTATAAACTGGTTGTTGCGGAAGGTGCGCACCCATCCCATCACTGTGGCTTCGTAGTTGGTTTTTTCACCTGCCAGTAATTCTTTTATTTTCGTTCTTTTGTTGAACATATACTTCATTATTGGGCTGCAAATATAATGTGGATTAATATGATTGTATGATTTTGATGACCGCGGGCAGGAGCTAATATGATTTTGATGATTATTTTTATTCGTCAAATGGTTTGTTTTGCGGAGAATTCATGATAAACTATCAATATGAGAATAGCATTCTTCTCCACCAAAAGTTATGATAAACAGTTTTTCAGCCGTTATGTTACCACACATGAAATTGTTTATTTTGAAGCAGGGCTGGATAAACAAACTGCCAACCTTGCTGCAGGCTGCAATGCCGTGTGTGCATTTGTAAATGACAAACTGGATGCTCCTGTTATTACCGCCCTGAAAGCTGCCGGCATAAAACTGATAGCGTTAAGAAGCGCGGGCTTTAACAACGTGGATTTGAATGCGGCAAAAGAAAACAATATTAAAGTCGTAAGGGTTCCTGCGTATTCGCCACATGCAGTGGCAGAACACGCCGTGGCATTGATGATGACATTGAACCGGAAAACACATAAGGCATATAACCGGGTAAGGGAAGGCAATTTCTCGCTGGAAAAGTTAACCGGTTTTGATGTGTACCAGAAAACAGTGGGCGTAATCGGTACGGGGCAAATCGGCCATGCTTTCTGCAATATCATGCTGGGCTTCGGCTGCAGGGTAATAGCATTTGACCTGGTAGAAGACAGGGAACTTGCCGCTAAAGGGGTGGAATACCTGCCATTGATTGATGTGCTTAAGCAAAGTGATATTATTTCATTGCACTGCCCGCTGAACGAACAGACAAAGCACCTTATTAACCGGCAGACCATCGACATGATGAAAGAAGGGGTAATGCTCATTAACACCGGCCGTGGCGGGCTGATAAATACCGGTGATGTAATCAATGCATTAAAGAACGGCAAAATCGGCTACCTTGGGCTGGACGTGTACGAACAGGAAGAAAAATTATTTTTTCGTGACCTTTCTGAAAATATCATACAGGATGACGGGATCATGCGGCTGCTGAGTTTTCCCAATGTGTTAATTACTTCCCACCAGGGCTTTTTTACGGAAGAAGCGCTGGAGCAGATTGCCCAAACCACGCTGGGCAATATAGATGCATTTGAAAAAGGGCTGCCATTGAAAAATGCCGTGGCATAGTATCAAATGCCCTGGGAATAAGGTGTGGGGACAGTTTACCCCTAAAGGGCTGAAAACCCGGCAAAAACAAAAAATTTTTCATTTTCTGAAAAAACACCGTAATATTGTGCCGGAATCATTGCTGAAGGTCTTTCCATTACCCATTGCATCAATCAGTCACATTCCAATCATAAATTTTCCAATCACAATTTTTCAAAGTTTTTAAGAGCGATTTATTTTTTGAAAAACTTAGTTTCATCTCTTTATGTACGACATTTTACAACTGAACGACATGCTCGTTCCTGAGTTGCAGGACATTGCTGAACAGCTTGCCATACCCAACTACAAAAAATTAGAAAAACAAGACCTTGTTTACAAAATTTTAGACAAGCAGGCTGTAGCCGGTAGCCCTGCCAGCGAAGGCAAAGACGAAAAGCCCAAACGCAAACGCATTCTTAAATCCGATGCAGAACCCGTGAAAGAAAAGGTGGGAGCATCAAAAACAGCCAAAAAAGCTGCCGAGCCTGCGCCGGATAAAAAGAAGGCTGCTAAAAAAACAGAACCGGCAGACACTGATGATGAAGACCTGCAGCCAATAACAAGCGAACAGAGCACTATCCCTGCTGCCATTGCCTCGTTATTGCAGGAAGAAGATGAGCTGGACCTGCAGCAGGTGCAGGAAGCCGAGGAAGAAGAAGAGGAAGCACAATATGAACCACCGCAACCCACGGTGCCTTTTCCATCCAAACAATACCGCCGAGACAGGGACCCTAATGTTTTCAATATTGAATTTGACGGTATCATTTTGGGTGAAGGCGTACTGGAAATGATGCCCGATGGGTATGGCTTTTTAAGAAGCAGCGATTACAACTATCTTTCTTCTCCTGACGATATTTATGTTTCTCCTTCACAAATAAAATTGTTTGGTTTAAAAACAGGCGATACAGTATATGGCTCTGTACGCCCGCCGAAGGAAGGTGAAAAATATTTTGCGCTGCTAAAAGTAGATACCATCAATGGCAAAAAACCGGAAGAAGTGAGGGACAGGGTGCCATTTGATTACCTCACGCCATTGTTTCCTTTTGAGAAATTAAACCTTACTACCACACCAAATAATTTCAGCACAAGAATTATGGACCTGTTCACGCCGATTGGCAAAGGCCAGCGTGGATTGATAGTGGCGCAGCCGAAAACAGGTAAAACCATGCTGCTGAAAGAATTGGCCAATGCCATTGCACAAAATCATCCTGAATGTTATTTGATGATCGTGCTGGTGGATGAAAGGCCGGAAGAAGTGACCGATATGGAACGCAGCGTAAAGGCAGAAGTGATAGCTTCTACCTTTGATGAGCCTGCTGAAAAACACGTAAAGGTTTCCACCATTGCTTTGCAAAAAGCAAAACGCCTGGTGGAATGCGGCCATGATGTGGTGATATTGCTTGACAGTATCACAAGGCTGGCAAGGGCACACAATACGGTGGCGCCTTCGAGCGGTAAGGTATTGAGCGGCGGTGTGGAAGCAAATGCGATGCAAAAGCCAAAACAATTTTTCGGCGCTGCCCGTAAAATTGAGAACGGCGGCTCACTCACCATCATTGCCACTGCGCTGGTAGATACCGGCAGCAAAATGGATGAAGTGATCTTTGAAGAATTTAAAGGTACCGGCAACATGGAATTGCAGCTTGACCGCAAGCTCAGCAACAGGCGTATTTACCCTGCTATTGATATTGTAGCTTCTTCTACGCGGCGGGATGACCTCTTGCTGGAAAAGGATGTGGCGCAGCGCATGTGGGTATTGCGTAAGCACATGGCCGACATGAACACCGAGGAAGCTATTTCTTTGTTGCTCAAAAATATGAAAGGCACCAAAGACAATATTGAATTTTTAACGAGCATGAACGGTTAATTTGAAAATTTGACAATAGCATAATTGCGCAATAACGAATGCCTGTTGATTTTGTTAACAGGCATTTTTATTAGGTATATTTTACAAATGGAATATTATTTGCAAATAATAAATAAAGTATCTTACGCCATCCTGTAATTAACAAACCGGTTATTGAGAAACTGCGATGAAAAAAATTCTGAAATGCTTAACGCTGCTGATTGTTTTGTGCCCCGTAAAATTGTGGGCACAGCAAGACCCCGATATCACCGGCGTATGGAATGGCCAGCTTACACTGATAGATTCGGAGACCGTTAACCTTCCCTACGAAATTGCCGTAAGCGAAGAAAAAGGAAAATTGTTTGGGTACTCAAGAATTGTTTTTCATGCCAATGGAAAAGATGAAGCCGGCGTGCAGGATTTTACCATTGAAAAAAAAGGCTACCAGTATATCATGGTGGATGAAGGCTTTATTGAACACGGTTTTTCCATCAATCCATCCCGGAGAGTTAAAAAAACACTGATTGTTACACTTACCGTTACCGATAAAGAAATGATACTGGAAGGCACCTGGAGCACCAACAGGACCCGAATTTACCGGCCATATAAAGGTGTGGTGTTGCTGAAAAGAAAACTTGATTTTAAAAAGTCGGAATTGTTTAAAAGCCTTGATACCCTTAAGCTGGTTGATAAATTATCCTTTAAGGACAGGCCCGAACAGGAACCTTTAATAGCGGCAGCTGCACCACTGCCTGCAGAAAAAAAACCGGAGCCTGTGGTGGAAGCGGAACCTGAATTAATTATTCCGTCAATAACAAAAACCACCCCGGCGGTATTGGCCGTAATAAAAAAACCGCAACCCGCTGCAAAAGTTTCACCTTTTAGCAAACAGAAAAAAGCGCAGATGGATGCGTTGGCAAAAATTACATTGAAGCCGCCAGTAGTAAAGCCAGCTCCGCCACCTCCTAAGCCGGAACCACCTGTGGTGGCAACAGCACCTCCTCCAAAACAGGAGAAGAAAACAGCGCCGCCACCTGCACCACCTAAACCAACACCGCCGCCTGTGGCAACAACTGCCCCTGCAAAAAAACCGGATGTGGCAGTAGCTGCACCGCCTAAGCCCACGCCGCCTGCGGTAGTGGTGGCGCCTTCTAAAACACAGGGCGCTGCTGAAGTAGATAAACGTGTCACCAAATCTGACCAGTCATATTATTTTGAATCAGACAGCCTGGTGCTTACGCTATATGATAATGGTGAAGTAGATGGCGATACCGTAACCGTATTGATGAACGGCGGTATTATTTTTTCCAAAACCGGGCTTAGCACAAAGGCCAATACAAAAACGGTGTACATCACACCCGATATGGATTCTGTAAAGCTGGTGATGTATGCAGAAAGCCTTGGTGAAATACCACCTAATACAGGACTGCTGATAGTGAACGATGGCGACAAAAGATATGATGTACGCTTTAGCGCTGACTTAAAAACGAATGCAGGGATATTGCTGCGGAGGAGGAAGGAAGAATAGCGTTAATAATAAAAAAAATGCCACGTCCCGTGAAACAGAGACGTGGCTGTAAAGAAAACAAATTATCAATCCCTGATGCAACGGACAGATAGCCCGACAGTATTATCTGCCTTACTGTAATAAGTCTTAAAAATACTTGAACCGCTTATATAACGACACCAGACTGTCCCTGCACTCAATTCCGATTCTGTAGTACCCCACCAATAACCTCTGGCGCCAATATATTCAAATGTTCCATTGCTATACAAGCGGCGACCACCAGGAAGGGCTGTAAATCCACTACTATTCGTGCTGCCGCTATTATTGGATGCCCAATGTAAATTACCTGCTTCTTTCAACTTACTAACTCCACCAGTATATTCAACTAAAGTTTGCCATTCCGAATCGGAAGGCAGATGCCATCCGGGTGGAACTGCAGCAAGC
>JBEHYP010000146.1:0-7885 GCA_048498115.1 Bacteroidota bacterium
GAAACGCGGTCACGCCGCTCGGAATTATTGAGGTTCGCGGATCAGACTGACTGTCGCGGCCAGTCCCTGCGGCCGAGGGCGTTATCTCCTATGCCTGGGGACAAAAAGAATACCGCATACCTTATGCATGGAAAAAGCTGCTGGCCTATATTGCCATCGTTGCCATTCTTTTCTTTATTCATAAAGGCATCACTGCATTATTGCCCGGCACCGTACTCAGCCTTGCGGCGGCGATGGCGCTTACCGGCTTTTACTTATGGTTTGTGGGAAGGGTAGAGCAAAAAGAATTGCCGCAATTGCCATTGGTAGGGAAGTATTTCAGGAAATAATTATTCTTCCTCATCATTATCTAAAAATACCTCGTGCCCTGTTCCTGCTCTCCATTCATCGGTGTCCACTTCTTTGCCGCCAATCAGGCCGGCCACTAAAGACGTCCATCCTGTTTGGTGGCTGGCGCCCAACCCGGCACCTGTGTCTCCATGAAAATATTCATAAAATAAAACCAAATCTTCATTGCCCGGTTTTTTGTAAAACGAATTATAGCTATTGTATAATTTCCTTTCGCCGTTTTCGCCTTTTTCAAAAATACTGATCACCCTTTTGGTGAGCAGCTCCGCCACTTCCTCCAGGTTCATCATATTGCCGGAGCCGGCGGGGCATTCCACTTTCAGGCTGTCGCCATAAAATTCCCCGTACTTTCTTATGGAACGGATGATAAGATAATTGACAGGCATCCACACCGGTCCACGCCAGTTGCTGTTACCGCCAAACAAATTGCTGGTTGAATCGCCGGGGTCATACTGAATCGTATAACTGGTCCCGTCAATCGTTACAGAATACGGGTTCTTCTCATGGTATTTTGATAATGCCCTGATGCCCCCCTGCGATAAAAATTCGTCCTCATGCAGCAGGCGCTGCAACAATGCGACCAGCCTTTCTTTTGGCACCAGTGATATTAGAATTTCTTCTCCGTCACTTTTTTCTTCATTGGGCCAAAAACGGTTATTATTTTTCCGGTAGTTTTCAAACCACTCAATGCGCTTGGTAAAATCTGGCACTGCAGCAAACTGTTCACGGCTTATTTTGCTTACCGCAAACAAACTGGTAAGCCCCACAATACTTTGTATCTTCAATGGCAATGGTTCTGCACCCGCCACCACCAGCGTATCATAAAAAAACTTATCGTCATCATTCCACATCACATGGGTATTCAGCGACTCTGCAATCAATACAAAATGCTCAAAAAATTTGGTGGCGCTGTCTTCAAAAGCGATATCATATTTTGCAATTTCAAGCGCCATGTCCATCATGTTCAGCGCATACATGCCCATCCAGCTGGTGCCGTCAGCCTGCTCCAGCTGGGTACCCTCGGTAAAATGATGGCTGCGGTTGAATACCCCAATATTATCAAGGCCCAAAAAACCTCCCTCAAAAATATTATTGCCGCTTTTGTCTTTGCGGTTTATCCACCAAGTAAAATTGATCAGCAGCTTTTGAAACACCCTTTTCAAAAAAACAATATCGCCCGTGCCATAAGTTTCTTTTTCCACCCGGTAAATTTCCAAAGCGGCCCATGCCTGCACCGGCGGGTTCACATCGCTGAAGTTCCATTCATAAGCAGGCAATTGCCCATCGGGCTTCATGTACCATTCCCTCATCACCAATTGCAGTTGGTGCTTGGCAAAAGTTACATCCACCATTGCCAGCGATATGCAATGAAAGCCCAGGTCCCATGCTGCATACCAGGGATATTCCCACTTATCGGGCATGGCAATAATATCCTGGTTCTTTAAATGCGTCCAGTCGCTGTTGCGGCCGGTTTGCTTACCGCTGTTCACCGGCGTAATGCCATCGCTTGTTGAAAGCCACCGCTCCACATCATAATGATAATATTGCTTGCTCCACAGCAACCCGGCCAATGCCCTGCGCTGGATATTTTTTAAATCACCTGAAATATCTGAAGGAAGAATAGCATTGTAAAAATCATCCGCTTCCTGTTTTCTTACATCGAATATTTTTTCAAAACCACTGGTAAACGGCTTGCTGTCTGCACTGTTGGTAAGCCTGCAATACAAAGTTTTTGTTTCACCGCCTTTAAAATTCAATTCGTACACAGCGGCGAACTTGGTGCCGCTTTTTGCATTGCGAAGCTTAGTGGTATTAATGCCGCTGATGATGGCGTCATGAAAAGCATCTTTTGCAGGTGCGTTTTTATCACCTGTCCCGTTAAACTTATAAAAATTAGTTTCATTTTCGGTAAACAGCCTGTCATCAGGTTGCTGAAAATAAAAATAATAAGTACCCAGTTTCTGGTGCCTGGTACACACCGAGGTTTTATCAATAAAGCTGATAGATGGCTTCGGGTCATTAGGCGTATATACCCACCGGTTGTAAAACCACAGGGTAGGCAGCACCGTTAGTGAAGCGCTTTTTGTATTCTTATTGGTAATTTCAATCCTGATATAGATGTCCTGTGGATTTTGCTTGGCATAGTTCACTTTTACATCAAAATACTCGTCCTGGTCAAAGGTTCCTGTATCCAAAATCTCGTATTCAGGTTCCTGTTTTGACCTGGCGCGGTTTTTCAACAGCAAATCTTCATAAGGAAATTCATTCTGGGGATACTTATACAAATACTCCATGTAATAATGCGTGGGAATATTATCCTGGTAATAATACAATTCCTTTACATCTTCGCCATGGTTGCCATCGTAATTGCCAAGGCCAAACAGGCGTTCTTTTAATATTTTGTCTTTACCATTCCACAATGCAATAGCAAAGCATAGGTTCTGAAAATAATCTGATATGCCTGCAAGGCCGTCTTCTCCCCAACGGTATGCCCTGAAATGTGATTGGTTAAAAGGCAAATAACCCCATGCGTCACCGTTATCACTGTAATCTTCCCTTACTGTGCCCCACTGGCGCTCGCTGAGGTACGGCCCCCATTGTTCCAGCGGAATTGGTTTTTTATTATTTACTGCTAAGCGTTGATGTTCTGCTGTCATGCTGCCTGCTGATATTGTTTCTTTAAAGGTAAAAATACTTAAAAAGTATTTGCATAAACACAACCGGTTTAACAGCAATGGTGAAATAAAAAACCGCAGGCGCCGTTGTTTTATAAACAGGCTTTCGTAATTTCAATTAAATTCTTCAGCGTATGAAAACACTTTCTGAAACCTGGTTTGCCGAAGGCTATATTGATTTTGAGCTGAAAAAGTATACCCTGCTTGCTTACCTGCAGGAGATAAACAAAGTGTTCGGGGAAAATAAACTCTACCCCCAGCTGGCCGATATTATTTTTCATTACAACAATCTTGTTGCTTTCAGGGACAATAAAAAATTTTTACAGGAACATTTCCCAAAGCGGCTGAACGGGGTACAAATGGAAAAATTATCACTGTTTTATGAGCATATTATTGAAGACAGTGAGCTGATGAAAGAACTGGAAGATATTATTGACTATGCCAGCGGCAAAATGAAAAAGACCATCAATGAAGGCACGGAAATATATGAATTTGTGGAAGAGAAAATCAGGATAGTGCCTGTAGGCCTTGTGCCGCTTGATAATTCCGAAGGGTACTTCTTTTTAAATAACGGGCACCAGAAGGATACGCATGTGTACCAGTACCGGCTTACGTTTTTTGAAAAGCATGATGAAAAATACCGGGGTATAAAAACAGATTATATTGATTGCTGGCGCCGCAGCCTGTCATCCACTTACGAGCACATAAAATCAGAATTGTTAAAAACCAAAACCGGCCTGCCTAACCCTGCCGTATATGTAATGGAAACGCCCCTGCATTTTCCCGTGGAAGAAACCCTGCTGCCTGTTGCCAAAAGATACCTGGTAAAATTTATTTCAACAGCAGCATAAGCGAAGCATATTCACCGCCTGTTAAATCCATCCTGCAATTATCACCTGTTGGTATTACAGGTAACAATTACAGGATGGAGGCACTGTTTTGAATTGTACATTTACCATAGCAAGCAGTTGGAAAATTAAAAATTACAGTTTTTCCAACGCTACAGTTGGCATAATGGTAAATGATTTTGAATAGGTCCTTTTGCCGGCCTTTACACTGAAATCCAGCTGCTGGTTATCCCTTTTTTCAATTTTCAAAGTCTGCACTTTGTCTGCATTCAAAACTGCTGAATACAATTCGCCTTCAGCCTGGTCGCTCACTGCGAAAGAAACATTTTTGTTAGCTCCTTTCTTTACTGATACACGGAAGTAAAGATAGTCTGCATCTTCACCAATGTAGTTTACTGAAAGAAGTTCAGCGGCGGGCTCTTCATAAATGCCGGTGGTTGCTGCATTTTTACCTGTACCGGCAAAGCTGTTGCCTGCAAATAGCACAATCGCTGAAAGTGCTACTGCGATGTTTTTAATCTTTGTCATACTGTTTATATTTAATGGTTAACAAATACTAATACCTGTTACTGCATTTGCAGTTCTTCATACAGCGGTAAAAAATAAGTGCAAACGTTCCGGGCTCCAGATGGCAGGCTTCGTTGTGGAAATTTTTATTAAAGAGCACATTGTTGTTTTCTGCTCTTTTTGTGTGTACTGACGGATTAATTTCAGTTTGATAACACAAAGATAGATGCGTTATTTGCAGATAATAACCCAATTTAAAGACTGTTTATTTACTTTTAATAGTGGGGCGAGAATATAAAACCCTTGCTGGACAAGGGTTTTAAGAGATTTTTTTTATGATGCCCAAGGATAAAACAAGCGGTTGCACAGCGTAGATTTCCAGTATAAAATCAACAGGACTTAATACTATTTTAACAATCACCAGCGTGAAATACGCTTACATATTACGGCGGTATTGCCCGCCTACGGCATACAGCGCATTGGTAATTTGCCCCAGCGAACAATACTTTACTGTCTCCATCAATTCAGCAAATAAATTACCATTGTTAACGGCAACCTGTTGTAATTGCTTCAGCATAGCAGCAGATTTACCGGCATGCCTCTCTTTAAAAGCATTCAGTGATTTTATCTGGTTTTCTTTTTCTTCTTTGGTACTTCGTATCACCTCGGTAGGCAATATTGTCGGTGAGCCATTCTTGTTCAGGAAAGTATTGACGCCCACAATTGGGTATTCACCGGTGTGCTTTAATGTTTCATAATGCAGGCTTTCTTCCTGTATCTTATTTCGCTGGTACATTCTTTCCATAGCGCCCAGCACACCACCTCTTTCGCTGATGCGGTGAAACTCATTTAATACCGCTTCTTCCACCAAATCTGTTAACTCCTCAATCAAAAATGAGCCCTGGTTGGGATTCTCGTTTTTAGCAGTGCCCAGCTCCCTGTTGATGATAAGCTGTATAGCCATTGCCCTGCGTACACTTTCTTCTGTCGGCGTAGTAATCGCTTCATCGTAAGCGTTAGTATGAAGGCTGTTGCAATTATCGTAAATAGCGTACAATGCCTGCAGCGTTGTCCTTATATCATTAAAATCAATTTCCTGTGCATGCAGGCTTCTTCCGGAAGTTTGTATATGGTATTTTAACTTCTGCGAGCGGTCATTGGCTTTGTATTTATGCTTCATCGCTTTTGCCCAGATCTTCCTTGCCACACGGCCAATCACACTGTATTCAGGATCCATCCCGTTGCTGAAAAAGAAAGAAAGATTCGGGGCAAAATCATCAATGTGCATACCACGGCTTAAATAATATTCCACGTACGTAAAGCCGTTCGCCAGGGTAAATGCCAGTTGTGTAATGGGATTAGCGCCGGCTTCGGCAATATGATAACCGCTGATGCTTACACTGTAAAAATTCTGCACCCTGTGTTGAATAAAATATTCCTGCACGTCCCCCATCAGTTTTAAAGCAAACTCCGTGGAGAAAATACAGGTATTCTGCGCCTGGTCCTCTTTTAAAATATCTGCCTGCACCGTACCACGAACGGTTGACAATGCCTTTGTCTTTATCTGTTCATATACCTCTTTTGGCAAAACATCTTCGCCGCTCAATCCCAGCAAGCGCAGGCCAAGCCCGTTATTTCCTTTCGGCAATGCGCCTTCAAATATTCCTTTGGCGGGAACAATGGTTTTGCCGTCTGTACCAATATATTTTGGCAACGCATGTAAAGAATACTTTGCTTCAATAATCTTATTTACTTCTTCCCGCAAATTATTCTCAACGATATATTTTTCACACTGCTGGTCAATGGCGGCATTCATAAAAAATGCCAGTATGATGGGAGCAGGGCCATTGATCGTCATGCTTACAGAAGTTTTGGGATCGCACAGGTCAAAACCGCTGTACAATTTTTTGGCATCATCCACCGTGGCAATGCTTACGCCGCTGTTGCCCACTTTTCCATAAATATCAGGACGGTGATCCGGGTCTTCGCCATACAAGGTAACGCTGTCAAAAGCAGTGCTCAGGCGTTTGGCAGGCTGCCCCAGGCTTACATAATGAAAGCGCCTGTTTGTCCTTTCGGGATTGCCTTCCCCGGCAAACATCCTTGTGGGGTCTTCGCCTTCCCTTTTTAAAGGAAATACGCCGGCGGTATAGGGAAATTCGCCCGGCACATTTTCCTGTAGCTGCCATTGTAAAATATCGCCCCAGTCCTTGTATTTCGGCAAAATCACTTTTGGGATATCCGTTCCCGAAAGGCTTGTATAAGTAAGCGGTTGCTTTATTATCTTATCACGAACCTTAAATTCATAATTATCTTTTTTATAGCGTTCCTGCAATGCAGGCCATGCGTTAATCAGTTGTAAATTTTCGGGCGTTATCTTTTTCAGCAGTTTATTTTCTGCTTCAGTAAAGCTCACCGTGATATCAGGTAATAATTTTTTCGCTCCATTTAGCTGGTAATATTGCGATGCCAGTGCAGCCTGTTCAGCTGCCCATTTATTATATTCTGCATTGCTCTCTGCAATCTCTGCCAAATACCTCGCCCGCTTCGGCGGAATGATATTGGTGCTGCTGTTGGTATCTTTTGAATGCGTATGGTGTTCTATATCCCCATGAAATTTTACAGCACATTTGGCAGCGATTGTCTCCATCAGCCGCTCAAATAATTCATTCACGCCGGCATCATTGAACTGTGCGGCAATCGTCCCCACCACCGGCAATTCTTCATCTTTTGCCGCCCATAAGCTATGGTTGCGCTTGTATTGCTTGCGTACATCATGCAGCGCATCTAATGCTCCGGCCTTGTCAAACTTATTTACACAAACCACATCGGCATAATCCAGCATATTTATTTTTTCCAGCTGGCTGGCGGCGCCATACTCCGGCGTCATCACGTACATGCTTATATCCACATACTCCAGGATAGAAGCATCGCTTTGGCCCACGCCCGCGCTTTCCAGAATAATAAAATCAAAAGCGGCTGTTTTGCATATATCAATGGCGTCCTGCACATATTCGCTCAATGCCTTATCGCTTTCCCTGGTGGCAAGGCTTCTCATATATGCCCTTGGGGAAGAAATAGCGTTCATCCGTATCCTGTCGCCCAGCAATGCGCCGCCCGTTTTTTTCTTTGAGGGATCAACGGAAACCACGGCAATGGTTTTATCCGTATAAGCATTCAAAAATCGGCGCACGATTTCATCCGTAACGCTGCTCTTCCCTGCCCCACCTGTTCCCGTAATACCCAGTACCGGAATTTTACCGGTCGCCGGTCGTTGGTCATGGGCCGCCTTTATTCCATTCTCCGCATTCGTTATCTGCCTTGCAATTTTCCTTACGTCCCTTGCCTCACCGAGTGTCATGGGATTTTTATAATCGCCGCTCCCGTTCAAACCAAAATCGCAGGAGCGCACCACATCTTCAATCATTCCTTCAAGCCCCATCTTCCTGCCATCATCGGGGCTATAAATTTTTGTAATTCCGTAGTTATGTAGCTCTTCAATTTCAG
>JBEHYP010000147.1:0-7846 GCA_048498115.1 Bacteroidota bacterium
CCCCAAAGTAATTGGGAATAGAAAAATCGTAAAATACTATTCCCAATTACTTTGGGGCCGCCGCTTCTTCCGCCGGGGTTATTGCCATAGCTGTCAGGCTTGCCTGAAGGGTCGCCTGCATCACCCTTGCCGCCGGGATTGTTGCCCTGGCTGGTATAGCCATTGTCTTCAGTGGCGCCATTACCCTTACCATTGCCGGGGCCGTTGTAGGTGAACTTTGGCTTTTGCGGTTTGGCGGGTGCAGGCGTTACCGGTGCAGGGTTATTGTTTTTAACCGGTTTGGTAACGGTCTCTTTGGGGGCTTCGGTTTTCTTACTATTATTCTTTTCCACTTTGGTTACCGGCGCTGCGTCTTTATCATCATCTTCAGCTGCATTGATGTCTTTGGCAGGTTCGTTATTGGTGGCAGCAACATGCTGTGGCTGCGGCGCAGGTTCTGCCGCTTCGGGTGTGGGGCTCATTTCGCCTTTTACCAAAGGCTGCTCTTCGCCAAAGCCTTCATTATTATTGCCCAGGTTTACTTCAATCAGGTCTTCCACCACAGGTGGCTTGATATTGATAGGGGGCAGGTGTATGATAAGAAAAAGCAATAATAATACGGCACACACTATCGCGGTATATAGCCCGGCCTTCCGGTTTTTTTCTGCTTCAAAGTTTAATTGCATAGGAGTGTAATACACGGTAAAGATATTTGATAAAAATCATTTGATGTAATACCATGCCAAAATACACAGGCGCCGTTAAAGGTTTAACAAATGTTTTGCCCGGTCGGCACCGAAGGTCAGACCGGGAGTTGGGTAGGTTGATGCTGGTTTGACCTTCGGTGCCGACCAGTGTTACTTATTATAATTTCTTTCTCCAAACAATAAACTACCAATACGCACCATATTGCTGCCTTCTTCAATGGCTATTTTATAGTCGCTGCTCATGCCCATGGAGAGGGTGAAAGGTGTAAGGTGTAAGGTTGGAAGTTGGTCGTACAGTTGTTTGAGTTTTTTAAATTCGCTTCTTACCAAATTTGTATCGTTGCTGAAGCTTGCCATGCCCATCAGGCCTTTGATGTGTACGTTTTTTAACCCGATAGCTACCGGGCCGTTTAAGCCGTTCAATTCGCTTTCATCAAAGCCGAATTTAGTTTCTTCTGTTGCAATGTGCACCTGCAATAAGCAGTCAATTATCCTGTTGTTTTTTGCCGCCTGTTTGTTTATTTCCTTTAGCAGGTTCAGGCTGTCCACGCCGTGAATGAGATGAACAAAAGGTGCGATGTATTTTATTTTATTGCTCTGCAAATGCCCGATAAAGTGCCAGCGGATGTCTTTGGGCAGTGCGGCTGCTTTTTCCACTAATTCCTGCACATAGTTCTCTCCAAAATCCCTTTGGCCCAGGTTATACAACGCCTGTATATCTTCAACGGGCTTAGTTTTGCTCACGGCAACTAATGTGGCCTTACCATTGAGTTCTGCAATTATTTCTTTGTATTTTTCTTTATTTACGGGCATGTCTATAGTTTATAGTCCATAGTCCATAGTTGGACTTCCGGTTATAGAAGCTTATCTCTAAAACTGGTGATCATTTTAATGAGAACTTCATATTGATCATAATATTTCAAAAATGTTTCTTCCGTGATATAATTTTTCCTTTTAGCAATAAACAGGCAACTAACTACTTCAATTGCTGAACGTATTGAATAATTAAGAAACCGTTACTTTGACCGGTACAGCCTTCTGCAATATTCAATACAACAGAATCTGCAGCTTTTCTTATTTGGTTGCAAAGGTTAATTAATTCATGTTTCGGAAAATCTCTTTACAAATTCCTCTATATCTACTGATAAATCAAGCGCCTTCTTTCAAATATTTAAGGATTCAAATTTAAAAGCCATACAGGTTGGTATTTATTAGCAGCCATAGTTGAGAATAGCCTTCTCAAAAATAAAAAAATCCATAACAGTTACAAACTACTATGGACTATCAAACCATGGACTATGGACTCATTTCAGAATTGACCTGCTGATCACGATCCTCTGCACTTCGCTGGTGCCTTCGTATATCTGTGTAATTTTTGCGTCCCTCATCATACGCTCAACATGGTATTCTTTTACAAAACCATAGCCGCCGTGTATCTGCACCGCTTCGGTGGCCGTCCACATAGCGGTTTCGCTGGCAAATACTTTTGCCATGCTGCTGCTGAGGGTGTAGTCTAAATGCTGGTCTTTTTCGTAAGCGGCTTTTAAGCAGAGCAGCTTTGCACATTCAATACGTGTTGCCATGTCTGCCAGCTTGAATTGAATGGCCTGGTGGTGCATGATCTCTTTGCCAAATGCCTTGCGCTCTTTACTGTACGCCAATGCCCTTTCGTAAGCACCGCCGGCAATGCCCAGCGCCTGTGATGCAATGCCGATCCTTCCGCCTGCCAGTGTTTTCATGGCAAACTTGAAACCGAAGCCATCTGCGCCAATGCGGTTTTCCTTCGGCACTTTTACATCATTGAATAAAATGCTGTGGGTATCGCTGCCACGGATGCCGAGCTTGTTTTCTTTGGCGCCTACCACCACGCCGGGCCAGTTTTTTTCCACAATAAATGCATTGATGCCGTGGCTCCCCTTGCTTACATCTGTTTGTGCAATTACCAGGTACACCGAAGCGCTGTTGCCGTTGGTGATCCAGTTCTTTGTTCCGTTCAGCAAATAATAGTCGCCTTTGTCTTCTGCCGTTGTTCTTTGCGAAGTGGCATCGCTGCCGGCTTCAGGCTCACTTAATAAAAAAGCGCCGATATACAATTCGCCATCTTTTTTCCCCTGCGCCAGGGGTGTTAAATATTTTTGTTTCTGTTCTTCATTGCCATATTCCTGCAGGCCGTAGCACACCAGGCTGTTGTTTACGCTCATGCACACGCTTACGCTGGCATCTACCTTGCTTATTTCTTCCATGGCCAGCACATAGCTGATGGTGTCCATGCCGCTGCCGCCGTATTCCGGCTTCACCATCATACCCATAAAACCAAGGTCGGCCAGTTTTTCTATTTGTTCTTTTGGAAACTTTTGTTGTTCATCTCTTTCAATTACGCCCGGCAGGCATTCGGTCACAGCAAAATCCCTTGCTGCCTTTTGTATCATCAGTTGCTCTTCTGAAAGCTGGAAATCCATGGTGCGATCGTTTTTTGTGCGGCAAAAATAAGGGAATGAGACTAATGAATGTTAGTTTTTTGCAGGCCATTAAGCAGCAATTTCACAACCGGATAACCAATTTTTGCATTGCGCTAAGAAAGATAATTATCAGGCCTGCTTATTTTTGTTTCCAATAAATCACTTTGTGAATGGCCGCAGAAAAATCGCCTCATATTTTAAACAGCTCCTCTAACCTGCTCGGGTTTTGCCTTGTGGTACTAACGTCTATTAAAATTTCGAAGTTTGCAGCAGCAACGGTGATTGATGAAATAACAGGCATATCGGCCATCATGCTGATGGTGAGCTGTATCCTTTCTTTTCTTTCAATACGCACAAAAGAAACGGCCCGCTCTGAAAGATTGGAACGGGCAGCCGAAGTCATCTTCTTAATTGGATTGATCAGCCTGGGAATAACAATTTTACTGGTATCGTTTGATTTGTTTGCTTAAAATTATTCACTCACTACCAGGTAATAGTTCTTCTTTCCTTTTTGCACCAGTAAATATTTGGAATTGAGCAGGCTGCCGGATTGTACGGAATGTTCAATCGCATCCACTTTTACTTTATTGATGCTTACGCCGCCGCCCTGCACCATTTTTCTTGCTTCGCCTTTGCTGGGGAAGATTTTGGTATCAGCCAAAAAGCTTACCACATCAATGCCATTATCCAAAACAGATTTGGCAACAGTTACGGTAGGTACCCCGTCCAGCACCTGCAAAAGCTGGTCTTCGTTTAATTTTTGCAATATCCCGGCGGTGTCGTTGTTGAATAATATCTGCGAAGCATTCACGGCAAATTCATAATCTTCCCGGCTGTGTACAAAGCAGGTAACTTCTTCGGCTAATTTTTTTTGCAGCAGGCGCTGGTGTTCATTGCCCGTGTGCCCTGCAATGAGTGCATCAATTTCATCCTTGGGCAAAAAGGTAAATATCTTAATATATTTTTCTGCATCAGCATCAGCAGTATTGAGCCAGAACTGGTAAAACTGGTACACCGAAGTCTTTTTGGCATCCAGCCACACATTGCCTTTTTCGCTTTTGCCAAATTTACCGCCATCAGCTTTTGTTATCAGCGGGCAGGTAAAGGCAAATCCTTCGCCGCCGCTTTTGCGCCTGATGAGCTCGGTGCCGGTTACGATATTGCCCCATTGGTCGCTGCCGCCCATTTGCAGCTTGCAGTTTTTGTTTTTGTGCAAGTAATAAAAGTCATAGCCCTGCACCAGTTGGTACGTAAATTCAGTAAAGCTCATGCCGCTGTCGCCTTCCAGCCTTTTCTTTACACTGTCTTTGCTCATCATGTAGTTTACGGTGATGTGCTTGCCCACATCCCGGATAAAATCAAGAAAAGTAAAGTCTTTGAACCAGTCGTAGTTATTGGCCATTTCAGCAGCGTTGGGCTTGCTGTTGTCAAAATCAAGGAATTTTTCCAGCTGCTTTTTTACACAGGCAAGATTATGGTTCAGTACTTCTTCGCTCAACAAATTTCTTTCTTCACTTTTGCCGCTGGGGTCGCCTACCATGCCGGTGGCCCCGCCTACAAGGGCAATGGGCTTATGCCCTGCTTTTTGCAGGTGATTAAGCAATATGATGGGCACAAGGTTTCCTATGTGAAGGCTGTCGGCGGTAGGGTCAAAGCCGATATAGCCGGTGGTCATTTCTTTGTTCAGTTGTTCTTCGGTGCCGGGCATTATGTCCTGTATCATTCCACGCCACTGTAATTCTGCTATCAAATTTGTCATGCTACGGTTGGTTTTCTCAATTTTTGCAAATGTGCTTACAAAAATTGAGAAAAGAAGCTGTCGCCGGTAATTTATCCCGCGGCGCCAGCCAACGGAGCCTGTTATTCTCCCGTTATTGTGCTGTAAAGTATGCAGCATTTCGGGTAATGGCAGGGTCTTCCCGGAGAGGAAAAATGTTTATTGAAGGCCGGCTAATACCGTTACATTTGCCCCGGCATTTTTTTAACGGTTAATAAGAGCGGACAGCACAATTTAGCCGGCAAAAATGCGTTTTAATACGTTATATTATCCAGGTTCCATTATAAAAACAACCAGAGAAAACAAAATTATGAACCGCAAACTTGCTGCTTTCCTGCTGGGTATGGCACTTATTCCTGCTGCCGCTTTTGCCCAGCTTAGAAAATATTCCAACGAGTTTTTAAATATTGGTGCCGGTGCAAGAGGCCTGGCAATGGGCGGCGCTCAGGTAGCTTCCGTGGAAGATGCTACTGCCGGCTACTGGAACCCTGCCGGCCTTATGGGGATAAAAGATTTTCCTTCCATCAGTGTGATGCATGCGGAATATTTTGCCGGTGTGGGCAAATTTGATTATGCTTCCGTAGCGATACCGCTGCAGGAAAATAAGCGCACCCTGGGAGTGTCAATACTCCGGTTTGCCGTGGATGATATTCCCAACACATTGTTCCTGGTGCAGCCCGATGGCAGTATCAACTATGATAATGTTACCAGTTTTTCTTCGGCAGATTATGCATTGCTGCTTTCTTTTGCCCAGTCAATAAATGAAACAGAAGATGAAAGCATGAGCTTTGGCGCCAATGCAAAAATCATCCGCCGTGTGGTGGGCAAGTTTGCCAATGCATGGGGCTTTGGTCTTGATGCCGGTTTTCAAATGAAAAGAAATAACTGGAGCTTTGGCGTTGTGGCAAGAGACATTACTACTACCTTCAATGCATGGTCGTTTAAGTTTACAGAAAAAGAAAAAGAAGTTTTATATCTTACCCAGAACGATATTCCTGTAAAATCAACAGAGCTTACTGCGCCAAGGCTGATACTGGGAGGGGGGTATAATTTCAATATAAGTGATAAGGTAAAATTATTGGCGGAAGGCAGCATGGCTTTGACCTTTGACGGAAAAAGAAACACGTTGCTCAGCAGCAGCGCCGTCAGTGCAGATCCCAGCCTGGGCCTTGAAGCCAATGTGAACAATGTGTTTTATGTGAGGGCCGGGGTTACCAATTTTCAAAAGACCATATCAGACGCGGATACACTTAACCAAAAGAAAACATGGATATACCAGCCCAGCCTGGGGGCAGGCTTTAAGCTTGGAAATGTTACATTGGATTATGCATATACCAATCTTGCCAACCAGAGCAACCCGTTGTACACGCATGTATTTTCATTAAGGCTTAACCTGGCAAAAAAACAAGACTAATAAGACAACTTTCCTGATAATGAAAAAATTATTAATTGCAATTTTTATTCTTACCTGTGCAGCGGGCAAAGCCCAGCTTAACAATAGCTGGATAGACTACAATAAGACCTATTACAAAATAAAGGTTGCAAAAAACGGGCTTTACCGTATCAACCAGTCTCTGCTGGTTTCGCTTGGCCTTGCCAATACGCCTGCAGAATATTTTCAGCTCTGGCGCAATGGGAAAGAGGAAAGGTTGTATACGTCAGTGCCTTCAGGCCCTTTCGGCGCTGCTGATTACATCGAGTTTTTAGGAAAAAGAAATGATGGAGTGCCGGATAAGCAATTATATATAAAGCCCGGCTACCAGCTTTGCGACAGTTTTAGTTTGCATACAGATACGGCGGCATATTTTCTTACAGTGAACCCTTCGGCAGGTAATTTACGTTACAGCAACACTGCAAATGATATAGAGAATAATATGCTGCCCCAGGATAATTATTTTTTGCGTACAATAGCCATGCCTTATAAAGCGCAATACAACCATGGTTATGGCGTGTCGGTAGGGGATATTGTATATTCTGCCTCTTACGATATTGGCGAAGGATGGACAAGTGCCGATATAGCACCGGGCCTTGATTTGTTCAACCAGCTTAATAACCTGAATGTGTACACCGCCGGGCCTGCCAATAGTGTATCCCTCTATGTGTCGGCCTGCGGCAACGCACCGCAAAATACAAGGAATTTAAGGGTGAAATTATTTAATAATACGGTACTGGAAACGCCAATGAACTGGTTTGACACGGTAAAAAAACGTATTGATAATTTACCCCTGAGCCTGTTGCAAAATCCGGATAACCTGCAGTTGTCAATTGGCAGCAGCAATGCCTCTTCCCCCTTTGACAGGATAGTGGTGGCCAGTGTTGCTATTACTTATCCTGCAAAATTCAATTTTAACGGGCAAAAGAATTTTTATTTCGAATTGCAGCCTTCTTCTATCGGCAACTACCTTGTAATTGACAATTTTAATACCGCAGGTGCAGCGCCGGTATTGTACAGCCTTAACGATGGCGGAAGGTTTACCGGGGATATTTCCGTTCCGGGTAAAGTACGGTTTGCATTACCGGCCTCGCTGGATGCAGTGAGAAAGTTTTGGTTAGTGAGCGAAGATGCTGCCAATATTCAAACCATTACTGCTGCCACCAGCAAAACATTTGTCAATTTCAGCCAGCCGGCTAACCAGGGAGATTATCTTATTATCAGCAATCCCGTTTTATACAATGACGGCAATGGCAATAACTACGTGGACCAATACCGCCAGTACAGGGCTACTGCTGCCGGCGGTGGTTTTAATACCAAAGTGATCGATATTAATGAGCTGTATGACCAGTTTGCATTTGGTATTCCGCAGCACCCGGGTGCCATTCGTGATTTTATACGGTTTGCTTACAGGCAATTTAACCCCAAACCGCAATATGTGCTACTGATTGGACGCGGTGTTACTCTCATTTTGCTTGTACTCAATTGAGGT
>JBEHYP010000148.1:0-7832 GCA_048498115.1 Bacteroidota bacterium
CGAAGCAGGTCAACGCGCGGATCTACCAGTCGTTCCGGGGCTACCTGTCGCGGCAGAAGCCGAAGACGGACCGGACCACGGGCGAGGTGTACGAGCGGGTAATAAGCCCAGTACCAGCGCTCCCAGGTAAATGATATTAGTCTTGGGGCTTACGGGGTTGGGCCCGGCTTTGGCATAGTTCACCACTTTCGTGTCGGGGTTCACGTTAGTATATGACAGCACGCTTTCTTCCCTTTTTTGCAGCAGGAACTGGTAAATGCCGTTCTGGATATTCTGGTCGCGGCTTATTTCAAGCAGCTGCCGTTCCTGCTCAGGTATGGCAGAGAGCATTGAATTGTATTGCCCGCTGGTGCTTGAATAACTGTTTTGCGAAAGCTGCAGGTTCTTTATCTGTGTTTCGATGCTGCTCAGAATATTGGGCTTCATCTTGGCGATTTGCTCTTTCAGCGATACCAGCAGGGGGTTGCCTTCGCCCACCGTTTTTTTCAGCCTTTCATATTCCATCTGCGCATTGTTGAGGGTGGTCATCTGCTGGGTAAGCGCATTGTCATTAACGCCGGAAGCCAGGGGCAGCACGCCGATGGTTTCATTTGAATTGACATAATCCTTCATGTCATTCAGCTGTTTCACCTGTGTTTGCACTTCTTTGGCTTTGATGTCGCTGCTGCCTACGAGGTTCAGGTATTCCTGCCCCTGCGTGCTTAAATTAACCGCTCTATGGCTCGTCCTGAAATCTTTTATTTTTTTCTCGATAGAATCAAGGCTGCTGGATACCACCTGCAGCCGGCTTTCAATAGAGGCAAGGGTGTTTTTTACCAGGTTGTTTTTTTCAGCAATGGCGCTTTTGTTATAATAATAAATCAGGGCATTTAAAATGTCTTCAGCCTTTTCCGGTATCTCGTCTCTATAGCTGAGGTCAATTACACTGGAGGTTTTACTGGATTCTATCTTTAGAGGTATTTGTAAAAAACCGCTGGCATCCCTTACCCTCATCAGGGTAAGAAAAAACTGGTTGGTGCTGGCATAATAGCTCCTGTAATTGGGGTTTTCTATAAATTTTAATTCACCGTAAGCAGTTTTTACCCATGTGTTTAACGGGTAAGCTATGCTGTTGTCCAGCACCGCCCTGTTATGGGCGCTGTCGAACTTAATAGGGATTTTTTCAGCATACTGCAGCCTGTACGGGTCTTTTGCTTCCACGGCAATGGGGCAGGTAAAGTAAGCGGACTGTATTCTCAGCTTGCCCTGCTGCTTTATCGGGGCATACATCCTGAGCTTGACTGTTACGCTGTCCAGCAGGGACTGCGACTGCAGCACTTCCACTTCATTTTCTATAATCTTGGAGGTATTGATGGGGTCTATCGCTTCCACTGTTTTTGATTCGCCTACGCCCCGCTTGGCATCATTTACCAGTATGGATGCATCGGCCTCATACTTGGGCACAGTATAGCGGATGTAAAAATAGGCAGCGCCCAGCGCCAGCGCCAGGCATATTAAAAACAATGGCCAGTAGCTGATATAGCCTGCCATTATCTGGCTCAGCTGGTTCTCTTCTTTAGGAGCGGTGTTTTTGCTTACTCTTTGTTGCATGTTGCTTAGTTTCTTGATATCCTGTCAATAACGAATACTGCAAGGGATAAAGCGCTTAATATTGACGGTATGATTAACCTTGTCCTGTCCACGCTGGCCACCCGGTTTTTAGTGGTTTCCACGTACACCACGTCATTGGGCTGCAGGTAATAATAGGGAGACTGGAGGAAGCTGCTGGAATTAAGGTCGAGCCTTACCACGTTCTTCTTGCCCTCGCTTTCCCGTATCAGCATCACGTTGTCTTTTTTCCCGTAGGGGGTAATGTCGCCGGCAATGCCAAGCGCTTTTATAAGCGATATTTTTTCATTGGGCACGGTAATCGTCATTGGCTTTGCCACTTCGCCCAGTATTGTGACTTCGTAGTTCATAAACCGGATGTCAACAATGGGGTCAATCAGCAGCTTGTTGTCGGTAATCTTTTTGGTGATATAATCTTTTAGCTGCGTTTTGGTAAGCCCGGCAGCCTTTATCTTCCCGATAAGGGGTATTTCAATGTTGCCTTCCGAGCTTACAAGATAGCCCGGGGGGCTGCTGTTTTTATAATCTTTATCATTGGTGATATTAAATATCTGGTACGCCGCCTCATCAGTAGTGGGGCTGGTAACATGTATGCTCAGCAGCTCGTTGTTTTCTATCTTATGCTCCGCGTTGTCCATGGTGTTGGAGGAAAGGGAGGTTTGCTTTACATTCTCCAGGTCGTTAAAATACACCAGGTGTTTGGTATTGTTGCAGGAGCTCAGGATAAGCAGGACGACAGCAGACCATGCAAGAACGGGCAATTTTTTGCTCATATTACAGAATTGTGGGGATTAGTATTTGGTATTAACGAAAAAACAAATGGATTCTTATATATATAAGGTAAATATTGCGATGGCTGCCTGTTACCGGCATTGGCGGCAGGCCTTATAAGAAATATATGGACAGGTGTATACAGCAATGGCTTGTTTATTTTCAAAAGGAGCAGGTTACAAATATTGTGCTTTACTATAGCTGAAGGTAAAATTAGATGATTAAAGCAAATAATCCAATTTTCGGGAATGGTATCTGTGTTGAAATTTTAACATGAAAAAAGACATATTACCGCAAAGGTGCAAAGACGCTAAGTATTGGGAAGAATTTTGTACCCTCTATATCCATTCTGACGGTAAATTTTAACCTGCAAGCCTCTAATGTGTATTAATCAGAATTTTACGTCTTAGCAGTAAAAAATTAAACTGATGTAACAGTATATTACTGTTTCAGCAGGGCCAGGGCTTTCTGCACGGCGCTGTCCTGTGCATTCAGCAATTCATACAGGCCTTCGCTTCTCCATAGCTGCCTTGCCAGGTAAGCTTTCAGGTACACATGCAGCTCCTCCTGCTGTTTTTGCGGCAGCATATTCATTTGTATGCTGTCTTTAGCTGCCATTTGGGTAAAGTATATCCAGTCTTCGGCGGTAAAGCTGAACCTGTCAGCAAAATCTTTTATTGACCGGTAGCTGCCCAGTGCGGCAGTATGCTGCAGGTAGTATTTATAAGCAAAATCAGACAGCGTGCCTGCCATGTACAGGCGGGTGAGCATGGTATCGGGCAATGAAGTGTCCATAGGTATAAACACATCCGGCGTAATGCCGCCGCCGCCATATACTGTTTTGCCGCCGGGGGTTTTATACAGTTTGCTGCTGTCGTTCTTTAAAGAATCCATGCTTACCACTTCACCATCATGAAAGCGTTTGAGTATATCATCAAAGTAGGCTTTCTGCCCGTTGCTGTAGGGGCGCTGTATGCTCCTGCCCACGGGGGTAAAGTATCTTGCCACGGTAAGGCGCAGGGCGCTGCCGTCGCTCAGGTCATACTGCTCCTGCACCAGCCCCTTGCCAAAGCTGCGCCTGCCGGCAATGGTGGCCCTGTTCCAGTCCTGCAGAGCGCCGGCCAGTATCTCGCTGGCGCTGGCCGTGCCTTCATCCGTCAGCACCAGCAGCGGGCCGGTCTCAAACAGGCCGGGCCTTTTGCAGCGGTATTCTTTTTTGGGATAGTGTTTTCCTTCGGTATAGGTAATGAGCTTGTCGCCGTCTAAAAATTCATCGGCAATTTCCGTGGCCTGGTCCAGCACACCGCCGCCATTGCCCCGCAGGTCAAGCACCAGTTTATTTAACCCCTGTTTTTTCAATCCTTCCAGCGACTGCATGAATTCCCGGTAGGTCAACTGGCTGAATTTGTTGAGGCGGATATAGCCGGTGCCGGGTGCTATCATGTAAGCTGCATCCACGCTGGTAAGCGGCACAATGCCCCGCTGGATGGTAATGTCTTTATGCTCGGCCCCCCGCAGCAAAGCAATGCTCACGCTGCTGGCATTGGGTCCCCGCAGCCACCGCTTTATCTGGTTCCTTTTTATTTTAATGCCCGCAGCAAGGCTGTCGTTTATTGTAATGAATTTATCACCTGTGCGGATGCCGGCCCTGGCGCTGGGGCCGTCCGGTATCACGTACAGCACATTGATGGTATCGTCAATTACGCTGAACTCCACGCCGATGCCGAAAAAGTTACCGGCAATATCCTCGTTGGAATCCTGCACCTCTTCGGCGCTGATATAAACTGAGTGGGGGTCAAGCTTGCCCAGGATGGCATTAATGGCAGTATCTGTCAGCTCATCCACTTTTACATCATCCATGTACTTGCTCTTTACCAGGTCAAGCACTTCCTGCAGCGGCTTTGTTTTGTCAACTGAAAAAAAATCCCTGCCCGGCATAGAGCCTTTTATACGGTACCCCAGCATCATGCCGGCCACCATGGTGATGCTGAAAAGCAGCGGCAGCCATACCTGTGGTTTCTTCTTACTGTCCATATTTTCTTGTGGGCACGAAAATAAATGAATTCAGGGGAACAGGAGGTATTGATTAGGCAAACGGTTGGTGGAGGGGATAGGGGGCTGGTGCAGCCGAAGCAATATTGAATATTCAATATGCAATGTTCAATGTTCAATATTCAATGTTCAACGCTCAATGTAAATGTTCAAATCCTGCCGGGCCAATTGTGCTTCCTGTTCAGTGGAAAGGGCAAAGGAATAACCAGGCAAGCCCACTTGACTTATTGCTAAAAGGCGACATGGATAGGGCTGATAATCAAATAGGTATTTTTTTGAATGGTAGAAGGGTTTCGTATATTTGAGAGTTAGCAGCTATATTCCAGGCAATATGAGTTTATTCAAAAAATTATTTAGACAATCTGGTGTAACACAACCAACCGAACCCATTTTTCCTGGTGAGAGTTTTTCACTTCTTAAATTAAACATGCAAGACGGACTTGCTTTTGCAACAGTAAATAAGGCATATGAAAATTATCCAAACAAAAGTTTTTATCCATTTTTTGTAGGTATAGAATTAGAAGTTGTTAACAAGAATGACAATGGGCATCCATTTGACACAGAAGCAGCAAGACTTAATGAACTACAAGAAAAGATTGAAACATTTCTAAAGCAAAAACAAACAGTTCATTCGGTTGCACGTGTGACACGTAACGGCGCAAGAGATTTACTTATTTATATTGATAAGCCAGCTTTTACACAAGACGAGTTGAATGGTTTCTTTGAAAACATTTTGAAAGAGAGAGAAGTAAATTTTTCTATTCAAAAGGATGCTTCATGGAATGCTGTTTCCGGTTTTTTAAAGCAAACTGCCTGACAGAATAATACAGCTGCTAACATCGCATTTGTAAAGCATGATTGACAAAACCGCACTTGTGTAGCAGTAATTCTTATTATCTTTTGTTCAAGCTGATATTCCGCCATTTTTAGAAAATTATCACAGACAGGCCACCTGATACACCTGACAACGATTGACAAAAACACAATAATTATGAGCGATGAAAGGATTGCAACAGCGAAAACAGCGCTTATTTCAGGAGCAGGCATTGCAGGATTAACATTAGCCTATTGGCTAAGCAAATATGGATATAAAATTACCGTTGTAGAAACCGCTCCAGGATTAAAAAAGGGTGGGGCTGCCATTGATGTCAGAGGCGATGCCCTGAATGTGGCTGAACGAATGAATATACTTGATAAAATCAAGGCAAAGAAAATAACAACAGCCGTGGCGTTTGTAGATGCGGACAATAATTGCGTTGCAAGTATGCCAAATTTTGGAGCTGACAGCCTGAATAAAGATATTGAATTAAACAGGGATGATTTAGCAGAGATAATTTATGCTGCAACAACAAATGTTGAATATCTTTTCAGTAATCGTATCAAAACCATCAATCAAGACAACGAAAAAGTATCTGTTATTTTTGAAGACGGGCACAGCCGAAATTTTGATTTTGTTTTTGGCGCTGACGGTGTTCACTCTGCCGTAAGAAAATTAGTCTTTGGCGATGAAACTCTTTTCAACCATTTTTTTGGGGCATATTTTGCTATTTTAAAAGCAGGTGACACGCTTTCAAAACTAAATCATGGATGGCTGTATAATTTGCCCGGCAAACTGGCTGCAACCAGCGACAATGGTAATTCGTTTGTACTATTCAGGTCGCCAAAATTAAACTACGACTATAAAAATGATACAGGATACAAGAAAATATTAATGGATAATTTAGCAGGTTGCGGTTGGAATGTGCCTGGTATTTTAAAAGCGATGGTCAACGCTGAAAACTTATATTTTGATGAAGTATGCCAAATTAAAATGCCGTCCTGGACAAACGGGCGTGCAGCATTAGTTGGCGATGCTGCACACTGTTCAGGTTTCCCAACGGGTATGGGAACAAGCTTAGCAATGCAGGGCGCCACTTTACTGGCTGATGAATTACTGGCATCAACTGATGACTACCATTTGGCATTTTCAAAATACAATACCGCCTTTCGTCCTTTGGCAGAGGCTGTACAGGCAACAATAACACAGGGGCTGGATTTTTTAGTTCCGGAAACAGAAGAAAAAATTAAGTTACGCAATGAAATGCTGAACTGACAACGGCCGTTACCAGCAACACTGCTGCAACAACCGGCTCGTGCAAGCATGACTGGTGGAATAAAACCCCGGCTGTTGCATTACTGCTAGGGGCGGCGAACAATTGCAATACCCCATTTGACATTTTTATTAAGGCATCATAGAAAATGAATAAGCAGCAAAATATCGAAATCACTACAAAAGACATTGTTCAAACAAGGCAGGCTGACAGGTTGATTTTACTTGGCTTAATGCTGTTTTTAGCCGGGCTTGTGGTCGGGTTATTCATCCACAGCATGGCAAACCCCCGTATGGCGCTTTCTGCTCATCTCGAAGGTATAATGAACGGGATGTTCTTAATAATCCTTGGACTTATATGGCAACGCTTAGCGCTCTCCCAAATTCTTTTAAAAATATCTTTTGCACTGGTGATGTATGGCACATTTGCCAATCTCGTAGCTGTAATTATTGCCGCAGTAACAGGTTATGGAAACATGATGCCGATTGCGGGCGGGCAAAAGGGGGAAGGAGAAATGGAAGGGCTGATTTCGTTTTTGCTTGTATCTCTTTCCTTATGTATGCTTGCGGTTTGCATTATTGTTTTAACCGGATTTTATAGAAGCATACAACAGCCTGCAGGCGAATAAACGGCTTGGGCCAAAATGCTGCTGGTAAAAGTATTTGCAAAAGCAGGGCTGATAATATAACAGCAGCTATGCGCAGGAACCGGTAACCGGATTTATTATACACTTCAACGGGCAAACCAGGTGGCCAAAAAAGTTAAGTAACACACAGGCATGAACGCCAACAAAAGTATTGTCCAGGGAACAGGGAGGTATTGATTGGGCAAACGGCTGGCGGAAGGAACAAAGGGCTGCTGCACCCGGCTATGTAATGACGCAATGCCAAAATATAAAAAGGTTGCCGGGTGGGCAACCTTTTTTTTAAGCAATCAATGCCACTACGCTGCATTGATGGTGCGCTGCATCACGTACTGCGCCACTTCCTGGCTGGTGCTGCTCTGGTTGTTGGTGTCTACGGCAATTACCCTGAACCAGTACCTGGCGCCTTCCGTGAGGCCGGTAAACTCGTAGCGGCTGCCGCTGTCGGCCACTGTTTCCCAGTCGTTGGCAGCGGGGTTGCTGCTTTTCTGGAACAGCTTGCTCTTGCAGCCCCGGGTGGTGGCGGCCACCACTACCAGGCTGCCGGGGTTGGCGCCCTGCAGTACCTTTTTGATGGATGCCTGCCCCAGGTGGGTGGGGCTGCTGGCCCTGGTTACCATCAGGCCGCTGCTGTCAAGCATTTCATGATTGCCCTGGGCAATCTTGAA
>JBEHYP010000149.1:0-7667 GCA_048498115.1 Bacteroidota bacterium
CCAAACAGTTCTTCCACTTTTACGGTTCCGTTGGTACATACCCGGCTCAGGTCGTTCCGCACAAGGTCAACCACCATTACATTTTCACTTCTTTCTTTCCTGCTTTGCAACAGCTGCCGTTTACTGTCAGCATCCTTTTGTGCATTGTTCAAATCCCTTTTTGCCGTTCCTTTAATAGGCTGGGAAATGATCTTACTACCTTCTTTTTTTAAATACCGTTCGGGGCTGGCACAAATGCAGTACCTGCTGTCCAGTTTATAAAAAGCAGAAAATGGGTTAGGCGATACCGTTATTAATTTGGCATACACCTGCAACGGGTCAATGGCAGCATGCTCCGCGAAAAATTCCTGGCAAAAATTGATTTCATAGCAATCTCCTTTTATTATATGCCCTCTCAGCTTTTCAACCGTATCAAGGTATTCCTGCTGCTGTATTCTTTCTTTAAATGAAACAGGCTGTATATTGCCGGCAGCAGGAACAGTAGTGCTGTTAATTTCAGTAAAAATTTTTTCCGGGCTGTTATCGGTGTAAATAGTTATTGTGCCAGCAGTTAGCTGCAATACCACCTCCGGTTCAAAAAAATGCAGGTCAGGAAAACCAATACCATCAAAATTGCCGGAGTGCAATCGTTCTGTTTCATTTTTCAGGTCATATCCAAAATGCCCGAACAACCAGCGTTTACTGTCTTCATTGCTGAATGCTTTTAATGCCGGGAAGGCATTGCCTGCATTAGCAGCAATGTTCTGTTTGCAGCCCGCAGCCAGCAAACATTCAAAAGCCGGTGTGCCCAGCCGGTAGTGCTGGTTATCCAGCAAACAAAAAATGTTGAACCGGTTTGCCCAATTCAACATTTTTATTTTAAAGCTGTCTAAATTACTTACTGGAAATACTGCGGTTTGTTTCACCATGTTCAATCCTTCCCTGCCTGCAGGGAATAGTTAAAAATCATCATCATCGTCATCAAAGCCTCCGCCCATATCATCAAAGCCAAGATCTTTGAACTCATCATCTACCTTAAAATCATCGTCATCATCATCCTTGCTTTTTTTACCGGCAGCCTTCTTCCCTTTTGATTTTGGCAAATCAAATTCATCAAAGTCAGGATCCCAGTCATCTTCTTCTTCAGTTTTTTCCCAGTCATCTTCCACTTCCACATCATCATCGTCATCGTCATCGTCATCACTTTTTTTAGAGGCAGCAGCCTTACCTTTCGCAGGTTTCACCTCTTCCTCTTCATCAAAATCATCGTCATCATCCTCTTCCGGTTCTTTGGGTTTTGATGATGCCCTGGCAGATGATTTTTTTATTTCATCATCTTTGGGGGTAGTCTTTTTTCCTTTAGCGGATTTTGCAGCCATAACACAGAATATTATGTTGTAAAATTTCTTAGAGATTTTTAATTAGCCAAATTATTTTTGGTTTTTTTTAAAGCTATTTATCCTGCTGCCACAATTTGCTCCCTGCCGGGGCCATTACTGATGTATTTTACCGGCACTTGTAAAAAACCATTAATGTAATTCACGTATTCTTTCATCTTTGCAGGAAAATTGGCATAGCTGTTTACAGAAGAGATATCTGCCTGCCAGCCTTCAAAACTTTTATACACCGGCTCTATGGGTGTTTTTGCCATTTGAAACGGCACTTCTGTTTTTTCCTCCCCGTTTATTTTATAGGCCGTACACACTTTTAATTCAGGCACAGCGTCTAAAATATCAGTCTTTGTCATTATGATCTGCGTAACGCCGTTTACCATGCAGGCCATTTTTAAAGCCACAAGGTCTATCCAGCCACAGCGCCTCGGCCTCCCGGTGGTAGCTCCAAATTCATTGCCTGTTTTCCTGAGCAGTTCGCCCATTTCATCTTCCAGCTCTGTAGGAAACGGCCCGCTGCCCACCCGGGTGCAATAGGCTTTTGACACACCAAATACCTCTTTTATTTTTTGCGGCGCAATGCCAAGCCCTGTGCATACACCGGCAGAAATGGTATTGCTGCTGGTAACAAAAGGAAATGTACCGAAATCCACGTCCAGCATGCTTCCCTGCGCCCCTTCTGCCAATATCTTTTTGCCCTGCTGTATCTTATCATTGATGAAATATTCACCATTAACAATGTTGAACTTTCTCAATTCTTCCACTGCCTCAAAAAATTCATCTTCCCAGTTGCTGATGTCTTCCTGGAAATTATAGCTGTCCAGCAGGCGCTGGTGTTTTAGCCGTAATTTGATGTATTGCGATGTAAAGCTTTTGTCCAGCAAATCACCTACCCTTAACCCGTTGCGGCCTGTTTTATCCATATAGGCAGGGCCAATGCCTTTTAATGTAGAGCCTATCTTATCATTGCCCTTTGCTATTTCGCTCGCTTTATCAAGCGCCCTGTGCGTGGGCAATATCAAATGAGTACGCTCGCTGATATATAAATTCTTTTTATAGTCAACGCCCAAAGCCGCTACTTTTTCACCTTCCTTTTTTAAAGTAACGGCATCCAGCACCACACCGCCACCGATAAGATTGATTTTATCAGGATGGAAAACGCCGCTGGGTATCTGGTGAAGCACTACTTTTTGCCCCTTTACATATAAAGTATGGCCTGCATTAGGCCCCCCCTGGAAACGGGCTACCACATCATAAGCAGGCGCAAAATAATCCACTATTTTACCTTTTCCTTCATCGCCCCATTGAAGGCCCAAAATAACATCTACCATTTTACTTTATTCGTTCCTGAAGGGTTGACAGCCTTTCATACAACTTTTAAATTTATCATTTACCACCAAAGGTTGTCAACCCTCCGGTGCAACATTTTCATCAGGGCGTAAAAATATATTGAAATGATCCAATCACCTAAAATGAAGCAGTGTTCTTTTAAAATAGTTCGCTTAAACCTTAATTGTCCTGCAGGAAATATTTTACTATATAAAAAACAAGGTATGTGAAAAGTAAAAACAGGGTACAAAACCGGCAAAACAGCCGGAGCTTGTTGCCGTTAAAGCCAATCTGCGCAGCCATTCCAAAAACAAAAATTAAGCCCGGCTAATTTAATTAAACGTTTTCAAAATCAATTAGTTAATGAAACCAGTTGTGTTACCGGTACACAAAGAATCTTTAAAATTTTTGTAAAATAGTTGAAAAATTCCTTGCTTGATATGATTTTCCCCCCTATCTTCGTTTCGGTTTTTCATAGGATATTGGATTTTAAAGCGGGACTAGATTTCTATCTTGGTCCCTTTTTTATGCTCTCTCCTGTTATATCCATCATTATTGAATATTTATTATCAAAAGGCTTTTGTTAAATTTTTTCGAGGATTTTTCCTTCTTTGTTTAATATAATTTTTTTCTCTGCCTGTAAATAATCCAGCACTTTCCAGAATTTTTCTTTCCTGTTCCTGGTAAGGTTTTGCGTAAAATTGTTCACTGTCTGCAAACCTTGTTTAGCGGCAATTAATATCCTGCCGGAGATCTCATCAAATTCTTCTTTGCTTATTGTAAGGGCCTGCCGGTTGATGCAGTTATCACAAATGCCGCATTGTTTTTCCAGGGGGCTGTTGAAATACCCGGCTATCTGGATGCTGCGGCACTGCAGGGTGTCTTCTGCGTAGCGCAGCATGGCAGCTATTCTTTCTTCAAAAAGCCGTTTTCTCTCTTCATATTGCCGGAGATTAATTACAAAACTATCGGCATACATCCTGTTTTGCAATAATATTAACTGCGGCTTATCTTTTTGGGGAGTATAAGACAGTATACCGAACTGCATTAATTGCTGCAGGCACTGCGCAACAGTTGATATGCTTTGCCGGGTAAATTTAGCCAGGCCGGCTTCGCTGACAACAGCAGGAAAATCAAATATACCTTCATAAGAACGGAGCAGGCCTTTAATGGTAACATCCAATTCCGGATGATGCTTTTCCAGTTCATTTAATTCTTCCTTTGTGCAGGTAAACACCAGTGTGGAGGGTTTAAAGAATGAACTGTTAAAGACAAATATCCCTTCCTGCTCCAATGCTTTGATGGCGCAGGTAGCAGTAATGATATCGGTTTTAAAAGCCGAAGCAAATGCCGGAAGATTAAAATCATAACTGGCACCTTCACCGCTGCCTGCAGGTATTTGCAGGTAATTCATTACATCGGTGTATAGTTTCTGAATAGTGTCTCTAACAGGAAAGCGTATGCCAGCCTGTTGCCGCAGATCCTCCAATTCTTTTTGATTGTATAATAAAACCGCATAGGCCCTTTTGCCGTCACGGCCTGCCCTGCCTGCCTCCTGGTAATATTTTTCGAGGCAATCAGGCACATCATAATGCACTACTACCCTCACATCAGGCTTATCAATACCCATCCCAAAGGCATTGGTACATACAATTACCCTTATTTTATTTTTTATCCAGTCTTCCTGCCTGCGGTTCCTTTCTTCATTGCTTAAGCCGGCATGGTAAAAATCAGCACTGATATTGTTCAGCCTCAATAAATCCGCAATGTCTTTGGTATGTTTCCGGCTTTTGCAGTACACAATGGCTGTGCCTTTTACGTTGTTTACTATTTCAAGCAGCTTGTTCTGCCTGGAAGGTACATCAAAAACGCTGTAAGAAAGGTTGGGCCGCTCAAATGACTGCTGGAAACGCTGCTGCTGATTTGAAAACAGTAATTTTTCACAAATATCATCCTGCACATTTCGTGTAGCCGATGCCGTAAGCGCCAGCACCGGCACACCCGGTAAATGCTCCCTTAAATTGGCAATGCGTAAATACGGCGGCCTGAAATCGTAACCCCATTGGGAAATGCAATGGGCTTCATCAACTGCGATTAGATTGATATTCATCGCAGGCAGGTATTCCAAAAACAGTTTTGTTTCCAGCCTTTCAGGTGAAACATACAGGAATTTATAATTGCCGTGAATGGCATTCTGCAGGGTTCTTTTTGTTTCAATAAAGCTCATGCCGGAATACACGGACAAAGCAGGAATACCTTTCCGTTTCAGGTTTTCCACCTGGTCTTTCATCAACGCAATTAACGGGCTGATGACAAGGCAAATACCATCCTGTGCAAGTGTCGGCACCTGGAAGCAAACGGATTTACCGCCGCCGGTGGGCAGCAAAGCCAGCGTGTCTTTTCCTTCCAGTACAGCGTTGATAATATCTTCCTGCAAAGGACGAAAAGCATCATAGCCCCAGTATTGCTTGAGTATTTGGTGGATTGCCAAGAAAAAAATTTCTGACCTAAGTTAAAGGACTTTCTTATAATTTAAACGGATAGAATTTATCGCCAGCACCAGGTCGCTGAAGCCCATTGCCAGTGCGGCAAAGCCGGGTTGCAGCAAACCAGCAGCCGCAACAGGTATAGCTACCACATTGTAAATAAATGCCCAGAACAGGTTGCCCTTTATCGTGGAGAAAGTATGTTTACCCAAACCCAAAGACATCGGCAGGTGCTGGATGCCTTTGTTCATCAGCACCACCTGCGCTGTCTGCATAGCCAGCTGTGTGGCATCGCTTAGAGAAATACCAATGGTGGCTTTTGCCAGGGCCGGTGCATCATTAATGCCATCGCCTACCATTGCCACTGGTGAAATTTTATTTAATTCTTCAATTATTTTTAATTTTTCATCCGGTGTTTTTTCAGCGTACACTTCATCAATGCCTAATTGGGCAGCTACTTTTTTCGTTCTTTCTTCACTGTCACCACTCAGCAATACGGTTTTGATTTTTTTGCCGTGCAAATAACTGATAACAGGTTTTGCTTCTTCTCTTATCTCATCGTCCATATCCACCCAGCCAATCAATGCATCGTTTTTCAACAAATAAGCAGTATGGGAATGGTCATCTGTTTTTGAAACCGCAATTTTATACGATCCCAATTGGTACTTATTGCTGTTATTATCTTCTGCTACTATGCCCAGGCCTTTTATTTCTTCTACTTTTTTCCAGTACAAAGGCTTGTTTATTTTCCATTCAGCAGTGATCGCTTTTGCCACCGGGTGGTTGGAATATTTTTCCATTGAATACACTACCTGTTTAAAATCTTCTGCGTCAATATTGCTTTCAAATTTTGAAATGGCAAGGTTGCCTTTGGTAAGCGTACCGGTTTTGTCAAACACCACTATGCCGATATTTTTAAACAATTCCAGGCTTTTTGCATTTCGGAAAAGGATACCGTTTTTTGCCGCCCTGCCCAGCCCAACTGCAATGGCGGCAGGCGTGGCAAGCCCCATAGCGCAAGGGCAACTGATGACCAATACAGCAATACTCCTCATTAAAGAATTAGTTCCCGAAACATCAAAAACAAAATAATTAAGCAAAAAGGTGAGAATAGAAATACCAATCACTGCCGGCACAAACACGGCGCTTATCTTATCAGCTAGTTGCTGCACCGGCGGCTTTTCTGATTGCGCCTGCTTTACCAGGTTCACAATATTACTCAATACTGTATCTTTTCCTGCGGCTGTTACCTGTGCTTTCACGGTACCGTCTGTAAACAGGCTGCCGCCAATTAATGTATCGCCTTTGCTTTTGCTGATGGGTTTGCTTTCACCGGTAAGCAGGGCTTCGTTCACATGGGCATCGCCCCACAATATTTTGCAATCGGCAGGCACTTGCTCCCCTGTTTTGATCAATACCAAATCGCCTGTATGAAGCTGCTCCGCTTCCACCGGAAAAATATTTTCTTTATGCTCATCATCAAAAGCGATCATGTTGGCCATTACTTTCTGCTGCTTCGACAATTTGGACAGTTCTTTCTGGGTTGCCGTTACCGACTGGTGCTCTATCCATTCACCCAAAAACACCAGCGTGATAATAGTAGCAGCCGTTTCATAGAACATATAATCCATATTGTTCCACAAAGTGCCCACTAAGCTGTATGCAAATGCAGCAATAGCTCCCACTGCAATTAATACATTCATATTAGGGATACCGCGCCGAAGGCTCTTAAAAGCACTCACCCCAAAATATCCCATTCCTACAATAAAAACAGGAAGGCATATCAATAATTGTATCCAGGGATTCATTAAAAAATGGATATGCAATCCCGGTATATGCGCTAAAAATAAAACCAGTGTAAACGGAAGGCAGAAAAGAAAACGCTGGAGGTGGTTGGAGAACGACCACCAGTTCTTTTCTCCCGCTTTTCTGTCTGCCATCGGTTGCCGGTCGTCTACCACTTTATATCCCAAATCAGCAATGCCTTTTACTAATGTTTCTTTTGTAGCATTGCCGTTCATCTCAAAGCTTACATCGCCGCCAATAAAATTCACCTTCACCTCTTTCATACCTTCTTTGGTAAGGTATTTATTGATGGTGAGGGCGCAATTGGTGCAGTCCATTCCTTCTACTTTCCATTCTACTTTTTCCATATTGCAAAATTATTAATGGCTGCTGTGATTAAATTGCTAATAATGGAAAATATCTTTGCAACATGGATTTAATTTTTACGCTTGCTGGTATTGACGAGGCTGCTGGCCGTTTTTTGCAAATGATCGGCAGCAATAAAACCATTGCCTTTCACGGGCCGATGGGCGCCGGCAAAACCACTTTTATTCATGCCGTTTGTGAAGCGTTGCGGGTGACCGATACCATTGGCAGCCCCACGTTTTCCATCATCAACCAATACCAGTCAAAAAGCGGCGAATTGATTTATCATATTGACTTATACCGGTTAAAAGATGAAGAAGAAGCCATACAA
>JBEHYP010000150.1:0-7666 GCA_048498115.1 Bacteroidota bacterium
TTATCGGTGCTGGCAGCTATTCACTGGCAGGTACATATAAAGACACATTAACGACATCTGGCTGCGACAGCATTGTAACATTGAATCTTTCTGTAAATCCTTATAAAAGAAAGATCATAGATACCACTATCTGCGAAGGGCAAAGCTTTATGCTGGGCCTTACTGCTTATTCTTTGCCGGGTACTTATACTGATACTTTCTCCACTGCTGGCTGCGACAGTATTGTAACATTGAATCTTTCTGTAAATCCTTATAAAAGAAAGATCATAGACACCACTATCTGCGAAGGACAAAGCATTGCTGTTGGCACCGGTATATATTCGTTTCCGGGAAGGTACATTGATACGCTCTCCACTGCTGCATGTGACAGTATTGTAACATTAAACCTTTCCGTCACTTCATATAAAAGGCACACAATTGACACCACAATATGTGAAGGGCAAAGTGTTGCTATAGGTACCAACAGCTATGCTGGAACAGGAACGTACAGCGATACACTTTCAACGGTTTCCTGCGACAGTATCGTAACGCTGCATTTAACCGTGACCCCTTATAAAACATATACTCTTGATACCAGCATATGCGAGGGACAAACTGTTACTGTCGGAACCAATACTTACAGCCTGGCGGGCACCTATACCGAAGTGCTTGCTACTGCTACCTGCGACAGTATTGTTACCCTGCATCTTTCAATAAGCCCATATAAGCAAGCTTATGTTGATACGATCATTTGCGAAAGCCAGAATATTGCTGTGGGGAGCAACATTTATAACCAAACAGGTATTTATATTGATACACTTTCCACCGCCAGCTGCGATAGTATTGTGACCCTGAACCTGAGGGTAAACCCTTACAAGCAAAACAGCGTTGATGCTGTTATTTGCGAAGGGAAAAATTATCGGGTTGGCGCCAACAGCTACTCACAGGAAGGCATATACGTAGATACGCTTGCAACGGCTACCTGCGACAGCATTGTAACGCTGCATTTGACCGTGACGCCTAACCCTGTTACCGGCATTACCGCTTCGCAGCAGGAGCTCACCAGCATTGGTACTATACAGCTGAGCAGTTCGCCGGCTTCTGCGTACTGGTGGTCGTCATCAGCCCCTTTAAGCAATAAAAATACCCGTAATACCCAGGTGTCACTTGATGTTTCGTCATGGATATACCTGAAAGTGGTAAATGAACCTGGCAGTTGTATTGCCTATGATTCAATCTATATTCCTGTTAACATTCCGCCGCCATGCAATACCATTACGTATATCTACCTGCCCAATGCATTTACACCCAATAATGACGGGGCAAATGATGTATTCAGGATCAAAGCAAACAATATTACGCTGGCGGGCTTTACTATTTTTAATAAGTGGGGCGAACTGGTGTTTTCAACAAATGATATCAACGCTGCCTGGGATGGCAGGTACAAAGGGAAGATAGCTACCGGTAATTACGTGTACCGTATTGCTTATTACGGATGCGGCCCTTCCCTGCAGGTAAAAACGGGCAGCGTTTTATTGATCCAGTAATCAGTTGCAGGCATTCATTCCCGCTAATTCTTCCGAAATGGTGGCTTCAAAACTGTCGGGGCTTTCTCCTGGTTTTACAGGTGTGAAGAGCAGTTTGTTTCTAAGGAATTTATCGTAGTTCTTATACACTACATTCAGCGCAATGAAGTTCATTACATAGGCCTGTGTTTCTGCAGGCAGGTATTTTTTAATGTCCCAAAAGGTAGGGCTTTGTTTTTTGCACCTTTGCATGGCATCCCACACGTTACCCACGCCGCAGTTGTAGCTGGCTACTACCAGTAACCAGTTGCCGTCAAGGTTTTGCTTCCGGTCTTTTAAATAACGGGCAGCCGCCACAGTGGCTTTATCAAAATTTTTTCTTTCGTCAATTTGTTTTGCTTTCCTGCCCCTGCCATGCTTTGCAATGTCTTTCGATGCTTCTTTTTTAACAATGATGATCTTTTTCCCCCGCCTCGTTTTTTTCACGATTGTTATTTTTTCCTCACGGGTTTCTTTGGGGATGTATTTAAGGCCGTACTCTTTCGCCACTGCATCCATGAACTGCCAGTAGCCTACAGCGCCTGCACGGGAAACCGCATTGGCATTGTAAGCAGATTCCAGTATCATCAATACTTTTAATTCTTCGGGAAGGTTATGCCGCTTTAAAATATTGGCAGCCTTGGGCAATAATTTTTTCCCTTTGCTGTACATGCGTATGAGGTAGTCCCTTCTTTTTTCGCTGAACTTTTCAATATAATCAGAAGCTTGTTCTTCGTTGCCTTTTAAAATTTCGGGGAATTCAATATTGGATGCTGCTATGGCAATGGTTTTTGTATCAGCAACTGCCTCCGGCAGCAACAGGTTATTTTCTGCGGTGTCATTATCAGTAAATGAATACTGGGAAAATGCCGGAAATGTGCAGCAAAGCAACAGGGCTGAAAAACAAAAAAAGCCCCTAAGGCGAATCTGTATTTTGTTCGTCGGTCTCATTGATATTGAATTTTACCTTACAAAGGATTGCAAATGTAACGCATGATGGCTAAAAATATTGCCTGGCAATGCTGCTTTCCGCTGTATAAAAAGTTAATGTTATTTAAAAAATATTCATAGCCATATTTTTTGCGCTTATGAGTGCAGTTTTCCTGATTTTTACACCAGTTTTTAACAGGATGCCCAAAAAGAAAAATAAAGCCCCGGCAATGTTCTTTGTTGCAGTAATGCTGGCACTTACTGCGGCTGCGTTTTATTTTATTAACCGCCCAAGATTTGTTCATTATGATGATTTCGGTATTGATATTCCTGTCAGCTACAGCATTCACGGTATTGATGTAAGCCGTTATCAAAAAAATATTGACTGGGACGATGTAAGCAGTATGCAGGTAAACTGGGTAAAGATCAATTTCAGTTTTATCAAAGCCACCGAAGGCTGTGATGATGTGGATGCAAAATTTAAAACCAACTGGCGGGCGGCAAAAGAGGCTGGCATTGCAAGGGGCGCTTATCATTTTTTCAATCCTTACAGCAGCAGTGCCGCACAGGCAAAAAATTTTACCAGTAAGGTAAAACTGCAACAGGGCGACCTGCCGCCTGTGCTTGATGTAGAGCAGGCAGGCGTGCTAAGCAAAGATCTGTTGCAGCAAAGAGTGGCTGAATGGTTGGTCACGGTGGAGCGGTATTATAAAGTGAGACCTATTATTTATACCGGCGCGGATTTTTATACAAAATATTTAGCTGGGAAATTTGATGATTATCCCCTGTGGGTGGCACATTACCTGGCAAAGGATAAGCCACGGGTGAACCGCAAATGGAATTTCTGGCAGCACAATGAAGCCGGCCATGTAAGCGGTATTGACGCTTATGTTGATTTCAATGTTTTTAACGGCGACAGTATTGCTTTTCAAAATTTGCTGCTGAAATAATGTTGGCTTAGCCACGAATTACACTAATCTTTACGAATGTTTTTATTTGTGTGCGCCCGATAGTTGACCGTGACAACAGCATTCGTGTTAATTTGTATAATTCGTGGCTAACAACGATACCAGTATTTTCCTAAGTTTGCCCAAATAAAAAACTGATGTACGACCTGCATGATTTTTTAACGCCTGTTGATATTCACTTTTTGAATGAAGACGGCGGCTATAACGATGGACAGTTTGCCAAACACATTGCCGTATATGAGGATGAATTGCCCGATATAAGCCATATTGATATCGTGCTGGTAGGCGTGGATGAGTTCAGGGGCAGCGGCAATTTTGAAAATGTAAATGCAGCCAGCATCATCCGCAAGCAACTGTACCAACTGCATTACTGGCATTTTGATACTAAGATAGCCGACCTTGGCAATATTAAAACAGGCGCCACGCTCAATGACAGCTATGCTGCTGTAAAAACCGTTTTGTCAGAATTGGTAAGGCTTAAAAAAACGGTGGTGATCATCGGGGGCTCACACGATATTACGCTGGCGCAATATTTTGCCCACCGTGAGCTGGTAAAGCAAATTGAAGCCACCTGCATAGATGCTACGATTGACCTGCGTGGCGAAAGCCCCCTGCGCAGCGAAAACTTTTTGCTGGAAATGCTTACCGGTGAGCCCAACTTCATCAGGCATTATAATCATATCGGGTTCCAAAGTTATTTTGTACACCCCCGCATGCTGGAAACAATGGACAAGCTCCGCTTTGACTGCTACCGGGTAGGCATGGCAAAAGAAAACATAGAAGAAATGGAGCCGGTTATCAGAAATACGCATTTGCTGAGCTTTGACATCAATGCCATTAAATACAGCGATGCCCCGGCAGGCAAGTGTAGCCCCAATGGCTTTACCGGCGAAGAAGCATGTATGCTTACCCGTTATGCCGGCATGAGCGGCACCCTCAGCAGTTTTGGCATTTATGGTTACAACCCCAAAGAAGATGTGAATGAGCTCACCGCTTTGCAGATAGCGCAAATGCTCTGGTATTTTATTGATGGCAAAAGCCGCAGCAAGCAGGAAGCGCCGCTGGAGGAAAGCCACCTCTTTAATGAATTCAACACTTCGTTTACGGATGAAGGCACTTTGTTTTTGCAGAGCCGCCGCACGGGCAGGTGGTGGATGCAGCTTCCCGACAAAAAGCTGATAGCCTGCAGCTATAACGATTATGTAAGCGCCAGCAAAAACGAGATACCGGAAAGATGGATGAGGGCGCAGGAAAGAAGTTAATTTGATGATGTTTGCTGTCATTCCGGGAAACGAGGAATCTGCTAATAGAAGTACGAATGCTGATGATAAAATCTTGCAGATGATATCCCGTTGTTTATATAATATTGTTTACACTGCATTTGCGGTGGTGGCTGTATTTCTTTTGCAATCATGCTCGGTTTCGAAACAAATCAACAAGCAGGCAAAGGAAATTTTATTGCAGGACAGCATTATTAAAACCGGGCATGCGGGCATCAGTATTTATGAGCCTGCTACTAATAGGTATTGGTATAATTACAATGCCGATAAATATTTTGTACCGGCCAGCAATGTGAAATTGTTTACGCTGTATGCAGGGATGAAGTATTTGGGGGATAGTTTGGTGGGATTGAAGTACACAGAAAATAATATTGTCAATATAGACTCGACAGTTCCAATTACTGACCTTGTACAAGTTTTTCCAACTGGTGACCCTACATTTTTGAATGACAAATTTTCATTTCAGCCAGTATTCGAATTTCTTAAAAAACAACGGCTTTTTGAATTTTGCGATTTTAGCAAAGTAGAGCCTTTGGGAAAGGGATGGGCATGGGATGATTATATGGAAGAATATATGACACCGAGAAGTTCTTTCCCGATGTATAAAAACATTTCTACCATAAAGTTTATTCAAAAAGACAGTGTGGATATTAAGCCAAAATATTTAAGAAAAAGACTATTCTTGTTAAGCATATCAGATTCCGGGTTCACTGTTTATAAAGATTTTTCAAGTAACACAATAACATTAACACCTGGCATTGATCGGGTAAAACAAATTCCATTTTGTGATGAAGCGGTAGAGATGCTAAAAGACACTTTAAAACAAAATTCTTTCTGGAGCAGTTCTTGGTTATTACGCAAAGAAGATTTAGAAAGAAAATATAAAATCATCCACTCCCAACCTTCCGATTCCCTCTTCACCCCCATGATGCATAACAGCGATAACTTTTTTGCCGAGCAAACATTGCTGATGGCAAGCAATGAGCATTTGGGCTATATGAATGATGAAGCCATTATTGATACGCTGTTAAAAACAGATTTAAAGGATGTGCCGCAGCAGCCCAAATGGGTGGACGGCAGCGGCCTCAGCCGGTACAATTTGTTTACACCGCAATCATTCGTATACATTTTAAACAAAATGAAAAACGAATTTGGCTTTGAACGAATAAAAGCAATCCTGCCCACTGGTGGGGAAGGCACATTAAAAAATTACTACCACAGCGACAGCAGCTTTATTTATGCCAAAACCGGCAGCCTCAGCAACCAGGTAGCACTCAGCGGTTATTTAACTACCCAGCAAAACAGGCTGCTGATTTTTTCAATCCTTGTTAACAATGAAATGGGCAATGGCGGCGCTGTAAGAAGGGCCATAGAGCATTTCATTAACAATATCCGGCGGAAGTATTAAAAAATATTTTCCGGCACAGGCATCATAATTTCTTCTGGGGGTATCTATCCTCCGGTTAAACCTCAATCTCTGTTATGAGAAGAATTTTTACATTACTATTTTTATTGGTATCCTGCTCTTTTGCCTCTTTTGCACAGCAACAATGCAATGCTGAGTTTAGCTTCCTTGCAAATGGCAGCAACGGGCAGGTGCAGTTTTCCCCTGTGGTAACAACCGGGACACATAGCTGGCAGTTTGGTGATGGCAGCTCCGGCCATGATATTGCCCCCACCCATGCCTATGCCCCGGGCACTTATAATGTAGTGCATGTAATAGCGCTTCATTCACCCAACGACAGCAATTTAATATCCTGTGTGGATTCATTTGTGAGGACGGTAACTGTTACAGGACAGGAGCCCTGTAACCTTCATGCGGCCTTCAGTTTTGTAAGAGACAGCGTACAAACCAATAAAGTGTATTTCTCTAACCTGTCAACAGGCGGTAATGCCAATACTGTAACGCTTTGGAATTTTGGCGATGGCAGTTCCTCTTACGACCGGAACCCAACGCATGTATTTCCGTCATCCGGTGCTTACAGGGTTTGCCTTACAGTAAGGAGGGATAGTGCATGCGTTGACGATACTTGTGTGACTGTGCAGGTGCAGGCGCCCACGAATCCCTGCAGCCTGGTGGTTAATTTCAATACTTCGGCAGATTCCCTTCATTCCAATATTATTTATTTTACCAACAGCAGCACTCCATTATCATCTGCCGATTCTGTAATATGGCATTTTGGAGATGGTGCCGTATCGCATGATGTGTTTGCCGTGACACATACTTATACACAGCCGGGAGTATATAATATATGCCTCACAGTGAAGAAAAATGCTGCAAGCACAGCCTGTGTAAGGGAATATTGCCGCAGCATTATTGTAGATACGCCGCAAACAACAGCCTGCACTTTGCAATCATATTTTACTTACAGTGCAGACAGTTCTTTCAATAATAAAATTTATTTCTCCAATCTAAGCGCACCACTGGCCACTACCGACAGTGTCCGCTGGACGTTTGGTGACGGCAGTGCTTCCAATGATATAAGCCCTATTCATACCTACAACCAGGCGGGCACTTACCAGGTGTGCCTGCGGGTAAAAAAACAGCAGGCAACCGGAACTGTACCTTGTGTAAGCGAATATTGCCATGCAGTAGTGGTGCAGCAACAGTCTATGCCGTGCAATGTGCATGCGGCCTTTAGCTTTGTAAGAGATAGTGTACAAACTAATAAAGTATATTTTACCAACCTTTCCACGGGCGTTACTGCCACTACCCCGGTAAGCTGGAGTTTTGGAGATGGCTCTGCTTCTAACGATAACAGCCCAGCGCATATTTACCAGGCATCCGGTGCTTACAGGGTATGCATTACCGTAAGAAGGGACAGCTTGTGTGTTGATGATACCTGCATCACTATACAGGTGCAGGTACCCGCCAATCCATGTACGCTGGTAGCTAATTTCATATTCGAGGTCGGCGCGCAGCTTCTGGCGACCCCAGCCGCCG
>JBEHYP010000151.1:0-7610 GCA_048498115.1 Bacteroidota bacterium
AACCACGCGGTGCGCCATGTCGTCGAAGCGCGCCGGGCTCACGTCACCATAACGGGCATGGCCATTGTACAAACTTTTGCTGCAGAAGACAAAGAGTTTAATAAATTCAATGCCATCAATAAAGAACACCGCAATGCCAATATAAAAGCCATTTTTGCTTACTCCATTTTTTTTCCGGTAGTAGAATTGATATTAGCAGTTTCCACCGGGCTGCTGGTATGGAAAGCAGGAGGGGAGGGGAGCGAATATACTGCAGGCATTATCACATCTTTTATTCTTTGCCTTAACCTTTTGTTCAGGCCATTGAGAATGCTGGCAGATAAATTTAATGTGCTGCAAATGGGCATGATTGCCAGCGAACGGGTCTTTAAAATACTGGACACGCAGGACAGCGCCGGCAACAAAGGCATTGATATGCCGGCGCAACTAAACGGCAATGTTAGTTTCAGCAACGTATGGTTTGCTTACACTGAGGAAAATTATGTGCTGAAAAATATTTCATTTGATATAAGGGCAGGTGAAACACTGGCTATTGTAGGCCATACGGGCAGCGGCAAAACATCCATTATCAGTTTGCTGAACAGGCTGTATCATATTCAAAAAGGCGCTATCAAAATTGATGGTACCAATATTGAAGATTTTGAATTGGGTTACCTGCGGAGTAAAATTGCAGTAGTATTACAGGATGTGTTTTTATTCAGCGGCTCGGTATATGATAATGTTACGCTTCGTAACCCCGGCATAAAAAAAGAACAGGTAATTGAAGCCGCAAAGCTGATAGGCATTCATGATTTTATTATGCAATTGCCCGGCAATTACGATTATGACGTAATGGAAAGGGGCGCTACACTTTCGCTTGGGCAGCGGCAGTTATTAAGTTTTGTAAGGGCAATCCTGTACAATCCTTCTATCCTGATTTTGGATGAAGCCACTTCTTCCGTAGATACGGAAAGCGAACACCTGATACAGCAGGCTATTGAAAAGCTGGTTGCCGGGAGAACTTCCATTGTTATTGCCCACCGCCTGTCAACCATACGGAAAGCCGATAAAATTCTGGTGCTTGACAAAGGCGAAATAAAAGAGACGGGGAGCCACAATGAGCTGATGGCAAAGCAGGGGTTTTATTTCCAGTTGTACAAAATGCAGTTTGAAAAAGAAGAGACCGAGGTATAAAAGCCGCCAATAACCCAACTGGGAAAGAAGAACTCCGCAGGCAATCAGGGCTTGATTAAAATCCCTCAACAATTCTCTTTATATCTCTTGCCAAATTAGCCTTCTCCCCCTATCTTTGCGCCAAATTTCGAGAAGGACATGGCATTTAAGGGCATCAAATCTTTACTGGTAGCGGCTTTCAGCGCATTTTTACTGCTTTTTTCGTACACCGCCAATGCCCAGCATGAAGAAAAAGAAGGCTTTAATGCAAAGGAGGTGATTTTTGGCCATATCATGGACGCCCATGAATTTCATTTTCTTGAATACAGGGGCAGCGATGGCGAAAAGCACCCGGTTTCCATTCCCCTTCCAGTTATTCTTTATTCTCCCATAAAAGGCCTTTCGGTTTTTATGGCTTCCAGGTTTCATCATGGAGAAGAAGAATACAACGGCTATAAGCTAAATGCTGAAGGAAAAATTGAAGCTGTTGACGGATCAAAAGTGTATGATTTTTCCCTTACCCGTAATGTGGTGCAAATGATTATCGGCTTGGTTATTCTTGTGTGGGTAATGACAAGCGTGGCAAAAAAATATGGAAAAGGAGAAGGGGTAATTTCTGCGCCCAGGGGAAAACAAAATTTGATAGAGGTATTGGTAACGTTCGTTCGTGATGAAGTGGCTAAGCCTAACCTTGGCCATAAGGTAAATAAATACCTGCCTTATCTTTTAACTGTTTTCTTTTTTATCCTGATAGCAAATTTGATCGGCCTTATCCCGGGAACGGCAAACGTTTCGGGCAATATCGCTTTTACAGCTGTGTTAGGTGTTATTTCATTTGTAGTAATACTGTTTAGTACAAACAGCCACTACTGGGGCCATATCTTCAACCCGCCGGGCGTACCATTGGGTGTAAAATTCATTCTGGTACCGGTGGAATTTTTAAGTGTGTTCATTAAGCCTTTTGCATTGATCATACGTCTTTTTGCCAATATGGTGGCGGGACATATCATCATCATCTGCCTCATTTCCATGATCTTCATTTTTGCAGAAAAAATGGCGGTGGGTGCAGGCTGGGGCGTATCGCCGGTTTCACTGGCATTTACCATATTTATTTATTTTATTGAGGTGCTGGTGGCATTTTTGCAGGCATTCATCTTTACCATGCTTACGGCTGTGTTTATAGGCCAGGCATTTGAGGGAGAGCATCACGGCAACGGGCATGATGATGCAGTGGTTATATAATCAGTAGTTTATTTTTTAATCAATAATAAAACAGAAGTATGAGTTTATTAGCTGTGTTTTTAGCTGAGCCGCTTGCAAGCGCAGGTGGTGCAGTGGGCGCTGGTTTAGCTGCTGTTGGTGCCGGTATTGGCATTGGCCAGATCGGTAAAGGAGCGGTAGAAGCTATTGCCCGCCAGCCGGAAGCTTCTAACGACATCCGTGGCAACATGATCCTTACTGCGGCGCTTGTAGAAGGTGCTGCTTTGTTTGCCATCATCGTTGGCTTCCTTGCAATGGTATTGTAAAAGTTTAAAGTTTAAGGTTGAACGTTCTGCTTAACCTTACACCTTTTCAACCTCTTACTGCATCCAAAGCACAGGGCGGAGGATGCAGTATTTTAAAAGATTTTTTAAAACAGGCTTCAGTGCATATATCAGCTTCATTGGCGTTGCACTCTTGGGCTGCATCACTATATTGAACAGATTTTAATTTTATAACAATGCAATTACTTACACCGGATCTTGGTTTGTTGGTTTGGACACTGCTTGCTTTTTTAGTGGTATTCTTCATCCTGAAAAAATTTGCCTGGCCTGCTATCATTAAGGGGCTTAACGAAAGAGAAGCAAATATTGCCAATTCCATTGCCACTGCAGAAAAAATGAAACTGGAAATGGCCCAGCTGAAAAATGACAATGAAGCGTTGCTGGCGAAAGCACGTGAAGAAAGGGCTGTGTTACTGAAAGAAGCAAAGGAAACCAGGGATAAAATTATCAACGAAGCTAAAGAAGAGGCTAAAGTGCAGGCTGCAAAGATTATTGCAGAAGCACATGCTTCTATTACCAACCAAAAAATGGCAGCGCTTACCGAGATCAAGAACCAGGTGGGCAACCTGGTAGTGGAAGTGAGCGAAAAAGTGTTGCGCAGGGAGCTTTCCAACAAGGCAGACCAGGAAGCATACATTAAACAATTAGCAGAGGAAGCAAAACTTAATTAATGCAGAACCCACGTTTAGCAGGAAGATACGCAAAGAGTTTACTGGACCTGGCAACAGAGCTGAACCAGGTGGATGCTATATATGCAGATATGAAAATGCTGCAGGCACTGGGCAAAAGCAATCCTGATTTTGTAGCGGTATTACGCAGTCCTATTATTAAGCCCGGCACCAAAGAAAAGATCATTGATTCTATCGTTACCAGCAGGGTAAACAATACCACGGCTTCTTTTATCAGGCTGCTGGTGCGTAAAGGAAGGGAAGAAAACCTGGTAGAAATAGCAGACGCTTATATTGAGCAATATAACAAGCTGAAAAATATTTACACGGTTAAGTTAACCACGGCAACGCCTGTTTCCGATGAAGTGAAAAATTCAATTGTGAATAAGGTAAAAGCATCTACCCCTATTCAAAATATAGAACTGGAAGCGGAAGTAAAAGATGAGCTTATCGGCGGCTTTGTATTGGAATTTGAAGGGAAATCAGTGGATGCAAGCGTACTGCGGGATTTGAAAGACATTAAAAAACAATTTTTGGATAACGAATATATCCACAGGATACGATAAAAAATTAAACATACATTATTATGGCAGATATTAAACCTGATGAAATTTCGGCGATACTTCGCCAGCAGTTGAGCAACTTTAATGCGGAGGCAAACTTATCAGAAGTGGGTACGGTGCTGCAGGTGGGCGATGGTATTGCCCGTGTATATGGCCTGAACAATGTACGCAGCGGTGAGCTGGTAGAATTTGACAATGGTGTAAAAGCAATTGCGCTGAACCTTGAAGAAGATAATGTAGGCGTGGTATTGATGGGTGACAGCAGTGAGATACGTGAAGGCGATAAAGTAAAACGTACCGACAAGATTGCTTCTATTAAAGTAGGAGATGGCTTAAGCGGCCGTGTTATCAATACACTGGGCGAGCCGATTGATGGCAAAGGCCCTGTTAAAGGCGAGCTGTATGAAATGCCGCTGGAACGCAAAGCTCCGGGCGTTATTTACAGGGAGCCGGTAAAAGAACCTTTGCAAACAGGTATCAAGGCTATTGATGCGATGATCCCCATTGGCCGTGGACAAAGGGAATTAATCATCGGCGACCGTCAGACCGGTAAAACAGCTATTGCTATTGATACTATCATCAACCAGAAAGAATTTTTTGCAGCAGGCAAGCCTGTTTATTGCATATACGTGGCAATTGGCCAGAAGGCTTCTACCATTGCAGGTATTATGAAAACACTGGAAGAAAACGGTGCTATGGCTTATACCACCATCGTTGCGGCTTCTGCTTCTGACCCTGCACCATTGCAGTTCTATGCACCGTTTGCGGGAGCTGCCATTGGCGAATTTTTCCGTGATACGGGCCGTCCTGCACTGATCATCTATGATGATCTTTCAAAACAGGCGGTGGCCTACCGTGAAGTGTCGTTGCTGCTGCGCCGTCCGCCCGGCCGTGAAGCTTATCCCGGTGATGTATTCTACCTGCACAGCCGTTTGCTGGAAAGAGCCGCAAAAGTTATTGCAAGGGATGACATTGCAAAGCAAATGAATGACCTTCCTGACTCTATCAAACATTTGGTAAAAGGCGGCGGTTCATTAACGGCATTGCCGGTAATTGAAACGCAGGCCGGCGACGTATCTGCATATATTCCTACCAACGTGATTTCCATTACCGATGGACAGATATTCCTGGAAGGTAACCTGTTCAACTCCGGTATCCGCCCTGCTATCAATGTAGGTATCTCTGTAAGCCGTGTGGGTGGTAATGCGCAGATCAAATCAATGAAAAAAGTGGCCGGTACATTAAAGCTTGACCAGGCGCTTTACCGTGAGCTGGAAGCTTTTTCTAAATTTGGCGGTGATTTGGATGCTGCTACTAAAAACGTAATTGATAAAGGTGCAAGAAACGTGGAAGTGCTGAAACAGCCGCAGTACACTCCCTTTGCGGTAGAAAAACAAGTAGCAATCATTTACCTTGGCACACAGGGTTTATTGAAAGATGTAGCGATAAAAAATGTGAAAGCATTTGAAGACCATTTCCTGCTGGAAATGGAAAATAAGCTGCCTGAAGTGCTGGCTGAATTTAAAAAAGGTAATTTACCTGAAGATGGTTTGAAAAAAATGACTGATCTGGCAAAAGGTTTGGTGCCGCAGTACAAGTAATATTTTATTGCTTTATAATGAAGGCCGTTGCAAGGAGATGCAACGGCTTTTTTCATTTCAGTTGGGCCGAAACGGTCAGGCTGGAATAAATCTGATATTCCTTGTCAGACCGGGACGGTCAGACAAGGAAAAGCTTCCGCAAAATGCCGGAAGCTTTTTTTATGAAAGAAAAACACGTTACTGGTTAAAAATCCTTTCTTATGCCAAGCCTTAATCCAATGCTGGTAAATTTTTCATGCACGGAAATACCTGCTTTATTCATGGGTGAAAGATTGAAGCGCCCATAAGGTTCTGCCAGCAGGTGCAGGTTGTCAGTGAGCTTGTAATACAGGGATACGGCGCCGGTAAAGCCAATACCTACGTTTGTTTTGTATTGATAATTGCTGTTGCCCGATTTACCGGTAGTGATATCTACCGGCATATAATTATTGTCAAGCGTTTTGCCGCTTTGCCAGCTGTAAATATTTATCATTACACCTGCATTGATGTTGGCGTGCAGCCTGCCATTGCCCATTTCATACCCGAATGTAACCGGTACATCAATGGAGCGATAGCGGTTAACAGTATTGCTGTACCGGGTGCCACGTACAAAATACCTGTCGGTAGTATCGCCGCCGGCATTAATTACATATACCTCCTGCACCACATTGTCTTTCAGGAAAGAAAACTTCTCGTTGATTTGGCTGTAATTAACACCTGCCCTTATGCTGATACCGCTGCCAAATACTTTTGTATAGCGAAACCCTGCACTAAAAGCCGATTGAAACTTCATCGTTTCTTTTCTTTTGGATATTAATTCGGAATTGCCGGTATCGCTGTATTTTTTAATGGCATAATCAGGCCCGGCATATATTTCCCAATATGATTTATTGCCTGCAGCATCATCCTCAGGTTTGGGGCAGCCGGGTATCGGTATTGGCTTGATTGCGGCGGGCTGTTTGTTCAGCTCAAGCGGCAGCAGCGCTATTTTTTCTTTACTCAAATTTAAAACGGCGGTAAAATTATCCTGCCCGGGTTCATCCATAGTAAGCGCAGTATTATCATCAATCATTGCATCGGCAATGGTTGTTTTTATTCTTTTTCTTTTTGCCGGCTTACCTGTTAAGTTCCTGTTATTGCCGGGCAAATATCTGCCCGGGCTATTCATGACAATAGTTGCACTTACTCTCTTTTTGTTATTTTTCTTTGCAAAGCTTGTTCCGGCTGTGGTATTATTGGCAGCGGGTATAAGAGTACTATTTATCGAAGGGCCTTCAGCCTGCCTTTTTCCTGCCTGTTGCAGGCCAGGCTCCGGTGCCGGCCGGGAAGCAGCATCTTCGATTGCATTACCTGTTTTTAAATCCTGATTATCTTTTGTAATGGTCGCTGCGGTTGCTTTTTCCGAAGTGTATTGCTGGCTGGTATTGCCGTTTTCAGAAAAAGCAATATTATTTTTAGTAAAAAACACGGCAGCGCTACCAGCCAATGCCAACCCGGTCAGCAGCAGGGCAGTCTTTTTATTGTTCCAAAAACCAGCAGCCCTTTTTCTCTCTCTTTTTGCAGTGATATTCTCCCAGATATGCGGCGGCACGTCAGGCGAATATCCCCTGAATGATTGCTCCACGAAATCATCAAATTTTTTGTCACTCATACAGTAACTTTTTGCAGTTCCACAATTTGTTTTTGCAGCATATTTCTTGCTTTTACCAGCTGGCTCCTGCTGGTGCCGGGCTGTATGCCGAGCATTTCGGCAATTTCCTCGTGCTGGTAGCCTTCAATAGCATACAGGTTAAATATGATCCTGTACCCGTCCGGTAATTTATTTATCAGCTCCAGCAAATCCTTTTGCGACAAATGCGAATAAGCCGAAGCATCTTCGGCCCTTTCATAATTGTCAATGCCATTCATTTCCTTTTCATAGCGGGCAAGGGTATATTTTTTCAGCGCTGTGTTTACCACTACCTTCCTTATCCAGCCTTCAAATGAGCCCTCAAACTTGAACTGGCTTATTTTGTCAAATACTTTTATAAAGGCATCCTGCAAAATATCTTCGGCATCGGCTGCATTACGGGCATACCGATGGCATACGCCCAGCATATGGCT
>JBEHYP010000152.1:0-7599 GCA_048498115.1 Bacteroidota bacterium
GCAGCCCGGCCATTACATCACAGGCATCTGCACCACCCACGCCAATAGCAATCATACCGAGGCCGCCTGCATTTACCGTATGGCTGTCGGTACCGATCATCATGCCGCCGGGAAATGCGTAATTTTCAAGCACTACCTGGTGAATGATGCCGGCGCCGGGCTTCCAGAACCCAATGCCATATTTATTGGAAACAGAGGCTAAAAAATCATATACTTCACTGCTTTCATGCACGGCCCTGTCCAGGTCAACTTTGCTGTTTTCTTTTGCTACTATCAGGTGATCGCAGTGTACAGTAGAAGGCACTGCCACTTTATTGCGGCCTGCCTGCATAAACTGCAGCAGCGCCATTTGTGCGGTGGCATCCTGCATGGCCACACGGTCAGGGGCAAAATCCACGTAGCTTTTTCCTCTTTCATAAGCCTCGGTGGCATTGCCCTGCCAAAGATGGGCATACAATATTTTTTCTGTTAAGGTGAGGGGCTTGCCCACTGCTTTACGGGCTGCATCAATACGGGTGCCGAAATTGCTGTACAGCTTCTTGATAATCTCAATGTCAAAGGCCATAGGTGTGATTTAAAATTTAAAAAATGCCATTTGAAAACGGTAAAATCATTTTTTAATGGCAGAAAAGTGCTGGCAAAAATGAATTTTTACCATTTCAAACCGGGAGTGCGAAGTTACGGAAGGCGAGGGAATAATTTTTAGGAAAAATTGCAGGAGGAAATGTTTTGATAATGCAGTATTTATTTTTTTATCTCCTGAATGCCGCTGTAATTCAAAAGCGATATTTTATTTATCTTTGCGCAATGAACCGCTTTAAACATTTTATTGAATGGCATGTGTTTGGCGTATGCAGCGCCATTGGTGAAAAAATGGGTATAGCCACATCTACCATCCGGAAAAACTTCATCTACATTTCTTTTCTTACGATGGGGTCGCCTGTTATCATTTATCTTTTTATTGCTTTTTGGCTGAACGTAAAAAGATATATCCTTAATGCAAGGCGCAACCCTCTCCGGTATCTCTGAAAATTACAGTTCAATTCCCGGGCATTAAACAGGAAAGCCAACTTATTACCTGGTCCATGATCGCTTTGAATTTACAACATAAAGATGATAAAACATTGCTGGCCGCAATAGCTGCCGGAATGAAAGCGTCATATAGTGAAACCGAAGATTTTATTATTCCTGGTTTATCAGTGGGCAAGGGAATTCTTAAAGTGATAAGCCTTGCACCCGGGCTGCAGGTGATGCTGGCCGACCTGGTTTTGTACCAGCATTTTTTTGCCCGGTGGGAACCTGCAGACGAACGTTTTTACACCCTGCATTTTGAAGACCTGTATATAAATGACACGTTTATATTTGGTGTAAATGATGAGAAGCTGCACAAGAAAGGCGGACATTCAGTAGCAAGACTTACCAGCAATGCATTTTTTAATACAGAGGAAATAAGCGCCAATACCCCCGGCAAAATGTTAAAAGTAATCTTCAGCGAAGCATGGCTGAAAAAATACCTGGGCCTTGGCGATAATGTGAATGTGCTGCACAAATACGTGTCGCTTAAAACCGCCAGCTTTGATATGGAACCGCTGGACGCAGAATATCTCCGGCTGGTAGATGAACTGTGGGCTGTGAAAAAAGATGATCCCCTGCAAAATATTGTTTTGCAGAACCGGGTAACATTGCTGATTGAACGCTTTTTTATCCGGCTTTCCGAAAAGCTGGCGGGAATAGAAGGATCATCCCTAATCAGTAAAGATGAAATGCAGCGATTAATGGAAGTGGAACGGTTGCTGGTGAAAGACCTGAGCGAATCTCCCCCCACCATTAATGAATTGTCCAAATTGGTGAACATGAGCACTACTAAGCTCAAAAAAAAATTCAGGGAAATGTATGGCAGCGGCATTTACAGTTATTATCAAACTGTGAGGCTGCAAAAAGCAAAAGAACTATTATTAAGCGGTAGATACAATACCAGAGCCACTGCAGCGGCGGTGGGCTTTTACAATCCCGCCAGTTTTACCACGGCATTTAAAAAACAATTTGATATGCTGCCTGCGGCATTTATTCCCCGGGCTTAATTTTTTTTACCATATTTGCCTGCCGGCTTTATGTTTAAACTGACTTACGATTATTGTGACCATGCTGATTACCTGCAGTTGATTGCCGGAGCATTGGGCGTGGGGATAAAAGACAATGTATTATGGCTGCCGGCTGAGGTTGGCACCGGGTACATACGGCTGGAAATGCTGGCTAACGGGCTGCAGGTGCTTATCAATGAATGCCGGCTGCATAAGAATGTTTTTTTCAAAAGAAATCCTGCCGGCGGCAATCATCTTACACTCCGGTTTGATGAAACAAGAAACCTGGAATCATTATCATTAAAGCAGGGCGATACCCTTCTGGAAGATAATACCAATATTTATTGCGGCGCCTTTTTGTTCAACCCCGTGGCGCCGATTGAATACGTTGCCAATGCAGCTACGGAAAACCGTTGTGTAAATATTTATTTTACCAGGGAATGGCTGAAAGAACATTTTGGTATTACTGATAATCTGGTTTGGGATACAATATTGCCTATAGATAAACCTCTGGCCCGCTTTGACGTGCTGCTTATTGAATACAGGGAACTGATGGAAGACATTTTTGCCTTGCAGAAAGATCAGCCACTGTATATGACGGCCCTGCAAAACAGGGTGATGCTGCTGATGGAAAGATTTTTACAGGGACTGTACGCTAAAGTAACAGCTCCTGTTGAAAAGCCTGCTATACCGGAAGGCGACCTGAAAAGGATGGTGCAACTGGAAGCCATTCTTGCAGGAAATGTGGGCAAGGCCCCGCCATCCATACCCGAGCTTGCCCGTATGTCAATAATGAGCGAAACCAAGATGAAGACCCTCTTTAAAAAAATATACGGCTACAGCCTTTATGAATATTATCAAAGAAACAGGATGCTGAAAGCCCGCCAGATGATTGCCAGTAAAAAATATTCGGTAAAAGAAGCAGGCACACAGCTTGGCTTTAAAAACCTGAGCAATTTTACCATTGCCTTTAAAAAACAGTTCAACAGGCTTCCCAGTGAAATATAGCTGAACCGCTAAAAATGACTTATATAGTTAGGGGATTGTCCGTTGCAAACTTCCTTATCAGTTATTGACTCCCATCTTTGTATCGTTGAATAATAATGTGCCGCCGGTACCCGGTATTGATGCAATGATAAAGTCACAATACATAGCAGATGTGGTGAACCTTTTGCTTGATGATGACAGGGAAGGTGCTTTGGTAAAAATGCAATTGCCATTTATCAATGATGAGAAATATACATATACTGACGGGCGCGGGCTTTTTGTCAAGTTTGGACATTCCGGTGAAATTTTACCCTACAAATCCCCTAAAGACCGCATGGTTTTGGATAGTGTAAAAATTCAGGTGCAGGAAGATTCCATTGAAGCCAATGCTATCTTATTTTTCAGGAATGGGATAATTGATTCTCTTGAAATCTGGTGTTACTCAGGAAATTATCCAATGCACGACCCTCCTGAATACAAGCTTACTAAAATCGGGAAAAGCTGAGGTTGTTAAAAATACACTTCTCAATGCTTTTATAAATGCCGTTTACAGTCACTATAAAGACTGATTGAAGGGTTTAAAAGTATACTCCGGCCTTAGTTTTGTGTAACAAATGTCCTTTTTGGTCCCGTTTTAAACTATTCCTTGTGAAAATCCAGGTATTTTGAACAGTAAAAGTTTTGAATAGAAACGGAAAGGATTTGCTTCGGCAAATCTTTTTTTATCCCTGCGCTGGCTCCGCCATTTAACCACTTTTTAAATATAATCTATCCCGTAAGCCGTATTTTTGCACCCTAAATTTTACTACTATGCCGGGTACAGAACTTTTTGGCGATGAAGAAAGAAAAGAGGTGAACGATGTAATGGAAACAGGTATTTTTTTTCGCTATAATCATGATGCGCAGCGCAATGGCATCTGGAAAGCGCGGGAATTTGAAGCAGAAGTGAAAAAAATCACCCATGCAAAATATGCCCATGCAGTGAGCAGCGGTTCTACGGCAGTGGCCACGGCGCTGGCAGCAGCCGGTATAGGTACAGGCGATGAAGTGATTGTGCCGCCGTTTACTTACGCAGCTTCTGTAGAAGCGGTATTGCTGGTAGGCGCCAAGCCGGTATTTGCTGAAATAGATGAAACGCTTTGCCTGAGTGCAGACGGGATCAGAAAGGTACTTACGCCAAATACAAAAGGCATTTGCCTGGTGCACATGTGCGGCGGCATGGCTAATATGGATGCTATTATGCCCATTGTAAAAGAACATAACTTAACATTAGTGGAAGATGCAGGCCAGGCATTCGGCGCTTCTTACAAAGGCACTTATGTGGGTTTGTTTGGGAAAACGGGTTGCTATTCCTTTGACTTTTTTAAGATAGCCACTGCCGGTGAAGGTGGTGTGCTCGTTACAAACGATGAAGCCGCTTATAAATTAGCTGATTCTTACAGCGACCATGGCCACGACCATGTGGGCAGCAACCGCGGCATGGAGCAGCACCCCATTATTGGTTTCAATTACCGTATCAGTGAATTACATGCAGCTATCGGTAAAGCACAAACGAAAAGGGTGCCTGAGATAATGAAGCAGAACAATAAGAATAAAAGACTTCTTACCGAATTATTATCCAAAACAGAAGGTGTTTCTTTTGCAACGCTTGCCGATCCCGATGGCGATTCCGCAACCTTTTTAAATATGTTTTTGCCCGATACAACTGCAGCCAAAGCGGTGGTGGATGAATTTAATAAAGCAGGTGTCGCCGGTTTCAACTACTGGTTTACCAATATGTACCATTTCATTAACCAGTGGGATCATATCAGGGAATTAAAAACTGCTTCAAAACTGCCGGTGGAAGTATTAGGAGCGCCGCAGGATTATCAAAATTTGAATTTGCCCAAATCGCAGGAAGTGATCGGCAGGTTAATTTCATTTGGTATCCGCTGCACATGGACGGAAGAAGAAGTGAGAACGCTGGCAAAAAATATTGCAGCCTGCGTTGAGAAGGTAGTTGTTCCTGTTAATGGATAATTGTTTAATTGATAATTTTTTTGCGAAGGGCCACCCGTTAGCATATTAGCAAATCAGTACATTAAAATGGTTCATAAGAATTTTAAAAACATAGAAAAAGTAGTTTTCGGCCGTGGCAGTTTTGAGAATATGGCCGGTATTTTAGCGGAAAGAAGGAATGACAACGACGGTTTCTTTCTCTTTGTGGTGGATAATTATTTTGCAGGAAAAGATTTATTGAAAAAAATTCCTGCAGAGGCAAAAGATATTATAAAACTGATAGACGTTGACCCGCATGAGCCTACAACAGAACAGATAGATGAATTAAGGGATGAAGTGTTGAACACAAAAGGCCTGCCTGCCGGTGTAGTTGGTATTGGCGGCGGCAGTATTATGGATATTACCAAAGCGGTATCATTAATGTTTACCAACGAAGGCTCATCCACTTTGTACCAGGGATTGAACCTGGTGAAGAAGCCTGGCATTTATCATCTTGGTGTGCCTACTATTTCCGGTACCGGTGCCGAAGTATCCATGACGGCGGTGTTGACCGGCCCTGAAAAAAAATTAGGATTGAAATGTGACTGGACGGTTTTTAACCAGGTGATATTGGATCCGGAACTGATCGCTTCTGTGCCAACTGATAAATGGTTTTATACGGGCATGGATACTTACATTCACTGCATTGAAAGTGAAAATGGTATTTTGAACAATGCTTACAGCCACGCCTATGCAGAGCAATCATTAAAACTTTGCCGTGAAATTTATCTCGGTGATGCTGCAGGACAAACAGCAGAAAATGATGATAAGCTGATGGTGGCTTCTATGATGGGAGGATTGAGTTTAACCTATTCTGAAGTAGGCATTTGCCATGCGCTTTCTTATGGCTTGTCAAAAATCCTGCACGAAAAACATTGCTATGCCAACTGCATCGCTTTTCAGCACCTGGAAGATTATTATGCAGAAGGTGTGAAAGAATTTAAGCACATGCTTTTGAAACATAAAATAACCTTACCACAGGGCTTAAGTAAAAGCTGGAGTGAAGAAACTATTACCGCCATGGCGCAGGTAGCATATAATCTGCCGCACATGTGGAACCATGCTATCGGCACAGACTGGAAAGAGAAAATAACTTTGGACACTATTAAAAATTTATACAAAAGATTATAACATGAGTTTTAAAAAAGTAAAAGTTGGCAATATTGAATGCGGCACTGACCAGCTCTTTTTAATTTCAGGGCCTTGTGTGATAGAAGAAGAATCTGTCATGATGAAAACGGCGGAGAAGTTAAAAGAAATAAGCGTTAAACTGGATATTCCCGTTATCTATAAATCTTCCTTTTCAAAAGATAACCGCAGCAGCTTAAAATATTACAATGGCCCCGGCCTTGCAGAAGGGGCGAAAATACTGGCTAAGGTAAAAGAGCAGTTTGGTTTTCCGGTGCTTACGGATATACATTATCCTGACCAGGCGGCACCGGCGGCGGAAGTGTGCGATGTGTTGCAGATACCTGCTTACCTGTGCATGCAAACAGGGTTGATGGTGGCTGCCGCTAAAACAGGCCGTGTAATCAATATCAAGCACGGGCAATTTTTAGCGCCGGAAAACATGAAGCACCCGGTGGGTAAATGTGTTGACAGCGGCAATGACCAGATTGTTTTAACTGAACGTGGCTATACAATGGGCTATAATGACCTGGTAGTTGACCCACGCAGTTTTTACCACATGAGCAAACTGGGATATCCCGTGGTGTTTGATATCACACACTCCATTCGCAAATATGGCATTCCCAGCGCTGATGCCAAAGGCGGTGCAAGGGAATTTTTACCTGTGCTGAGCAGGGCAGGTGTGGCAGCAGGCGTGGATGGTATTTTTATCGAAGCACATCCCAACCCTGAAAAAGCATTGTGCGATGCCGCCAGCCAGTTATCTATGTACCAGCTGGAAGAATTTTTAAAGCCATTGCTTGAGCTGCATGCCATTGAAGTGAAATACAGGAGTGAGTAAAATGTAAAAGCTAAAAAATGGACATGCAGGTTTGGGCGCATTCCTATTGCTGCTTACCCTGAGCAGAGCCGAAGGGCACCATTGACCATTCACGATTAATGATTATTTTCGCCGCACATTAAAAAAATAAAAATGGAATTATATCTTGATTCGGCCAACCTTAAAGAGATAGAAGAAGGATTTAAACTTGGTTTTTTGGATGGCCTTACTACCACGCCTACTTTCATGCAGCGTGAAGGCATCACTGATATTGACGGGATGATTGTACGGTTGAGCAAGATAGTGCCGGTATTGCAAATTGAGGCATTGGGCAATACCGCAGAAGATGTGGTAAAAGAAGCTCACCGCCAGCTAAAATTAGGATTAGACCCAAAGAAAACGGTTTTTAAAATTCCTGTTTCGCTGGAAGGGGTAAGGGCTTGTAAATTGCTCCGCAATGATGGCCTGCTGGTGAACGTGCATTTAGTGTACACCCTGCAGCAGGCATATATGGCTATGCAGGCAGGTGCCACCTATGTGTGCCCG
>JBEHYP010000153.1:0-7567 GCA_048498115.1 Bacteroidota bacterium
CACAAAAATTACAGGGCTGATGCTGCTGGGCCTGGTAATTGGCTTTGCAGGCATAGTGGTGATCTTTTATAATTATATAGGCCAAATGCAAAACAGGGAATTTTTATTTGGGATATGCCTGGCCGTTACCGGCACTTTATCATGGGCGTTCGGCACGGTATATACATCAAATCAGAAGCCGCCGATCAATGTGTTGTTCAATGTCGGTTTGCAAATGCTGATAGCAGGAATCATCATGCTGGCTGTGTGCGGCATTACCGGCAAGTATGTAAACCTTTCCGCTGCAGGCACTGATTCATTGATGGCTTTGCTGTACCTTATTGTATTTGGTTCTTTGATCGCTTACTCTGCTTATGTGTTTATGATAAGCAAGCTTCCGCCAACGCAGGTTTCAGTATATGCTTATATAAATCCTGTTGTTGCAGTATTGTGCGGCTGGTTGTTATTATCTGAAAAAATGAATATGAACATGGTGCTGGGAACGGCCATTACACTTAGCGGCGTGTACCTGGTAAACCTTGAATCGAAAAAGGTAAAGCAGTGATACCAGTCTGACCGTCCCGGTCTGACTGGGGTAAAAATATTGCCCGCGCAGGGAAGCAGAGGCCGCATAGGATTTTCACCGGTCGGCACCGAAGGTCAGACCGGCATGAACTTCGTTCGGAATGATGCAAAATGGTATGCAGCGCAAGTGAGCCCTTCAACTACGCTCAAGACAACGATGCTGAACAATGATAAAATGCTTATACAAAAAAATAAAAACACATAATATGGAACTGACAACAGAAATCCCCGTAAGAAAAAATCCCTATTCAAAATTGCATGAGGTAGATTTTAATAATCTTGAATTTGGCAAATACGTAAGCGACCACATGCTGGTATGTGATTATGCCAACGGCTCGTGGAAAACAGCACAGGTAGTTCCGTATTCCAATCTTTCCTTAAGCCCCACCACGCTGGCGCTGCATTACGGACAAACTGTATTTGAAGGCATGAAAGCATTTGTGATGAAAGACCGCCGCATCAATATTTTCAGGATGGAAAAACATTATGACCGTTTTGTGCGGTCGCTGGACAGGATGTGCATGGCTGTGCCACCCAGGGAAATATTCATTGAAGGATTGATTAAGTTAATTGAAACCGACAAAGCATGGGTGCCGACTAAAAGCGGCGAAGCACTGTACATACGCCCCTTTGTGTATGCAAGTGAAGCTAAGTTTGGCGTAAAAATTTCTGATGAATACCGCTTCATCATTTTTACCGGGCCGGTGCCTGCGTTGTACAGCAACCCCATCAAAGTGAAAGTGGAAACAAATTTTGTGAGGGCAGCAAAAGGCGGAACCGGTTTTGCAAAATGCGGCGGCAATTACGGCGGCGCTTATTATCCAACCAAATTAGCGAAAGAACAAGGTTATGACCAGGTGCTGTGGACAGACAGCAGGGAAAATAAATTCATTGAGGAAAGCGGCATGATGAATGCCATGTTTGTTATCAATGGAAAACTGGTGACGCCGCCATTGTCTGATTCAATTTTGGATGGCGTTACAAGGGATTCTCTATTGACATTGGCCAGCAACCTGGGTTTTGCTGTTGAAGAAAGGCCGGTGAGCATTGATGAACTGGAAGCGGCTTTTAGAAACAAAACCATCACTGAAGCATTTGGTGCAGGCACTGCTGCTGTGGTGGCACCGGTACAGACTATACATATCAATGGCGTTGATTACACATTGCCTGCCTACAATAAGGAAAGCCTGCATAATAAATTAAAAGATGAGCTGGAATTGATAAGGACAGGTGTGGCGGCTGATGTACATGAGTGGAATTGCATTGTGGGATAAAAAAGTTTTTTGTGAGTGGTTTAGTTATAAAAATTGCCGGCGTAGTGCCGGCAATTTGTTATTGATGGGTAATGAAAATCAAACCCCGATCTTTTCATTCACTACTTTTAATATCTCCGCTTCCAGCGCAATGGTCTTATTTTCTATTTCTTTTCCTTTAGCTACAATATCATTCACAAAAGTTTTATCGTTATACCCTGCTGCATTGATACGTACATTCATAAAGGCACCCATTACAGCGCTGCGTACACACAAAGCACCCACGCCTGCATCAGAAACGGAATTGGGATTGCCAATTTCCGCCATTGCTTTTATTACTTCCAAACTGTTATATGCAGCTTGCATCACTTTAAAAGGCACCTCGATGGCGTATTGGGTGGCCTCCTGTATTGCCTGCGTCCTTGCTGCTTTTTCTGCATCATTTCCTTTGGGCAATGCAAAGGCTGCCATAATCTTGTTGAAGGCATTGGTATCGGCATCCACCAAATTCACGAGTTCACTTTTATATTGTTCTCCTTTTTCTGCCCAATTGCTGAATTCCTTCCACCTATCGTCCCAGCCTTTTTTATGGCTGCTGAGATTGGCCACCATTGTTCCCAGGGCAATGCCCAGCGAGCCGACATAAGCAGCAATAGAACCGCCACCGGGTGCAGGGCTTTCACTTGCTGTTTCATCAGCAAAATCATTCAGCGTCATGCTCACCAGTTTGCTGTCTGCTTTATTCGCCAGCATGTATTCAATGATTCTTTCTTCCGGCTTGAATGGCCCCAGTTCATCCAGCCCCATTGACTTGATAGCAATTTTTATCAATTCTTTTTCGCTTACGCCGGTGGAACGTTTTTGTTTTTCTAAAAAGTACTTGCCGGCATCGGTCATTGCTTTCAGCGGGATCAACCCAACCAGCTCACTACCGGTTACCCGTATCCCACGTTCGGTTGCTTTTTTACAAACCTCGTCAAAGGCAATATGCACCGGCGTAATATTGATATTGGTGAGGTTCATCGAAATTTGCGCCACACCATACTCTTCAATGAACCATCCTATTGCCTTTACACTTTTTAAAGTGCCGGGCACATTTATTTTTTTACCGTCTTTTTCAATATTCCTTCCTGCTTCCCTCACATCAAAAGCAATGGCGTTGGCGCGGCGGGTGCTGGTGGTATTGAGGTTTACGTTATAAGCCACTAAAAAATCACGGGCGCCGATAACAGTAGCACCACGTTTGGCATCAAATGCGGCGGGGCCAAAATCCGGTTTCCATTCCGGTTGCAATATTTTTTTTGCAAAGCCTTCATACTCACCGGCACGGATAACTGATAAATTGCTTCTTGATTTGTCAGGCTGTGCTGCTTCGTACAAATACACCGGCAACTGGAGTTCCTCTCCCACTTTTTTGGCTAATTGCTGTGCATATTTAGCCGTTTCTTCCATGCTGATATTGGCAATGGGAATTAAAGGGCATACATCGGTGGCGCCCATGCGGGGGTGTTCGCCTTTGTGCCTGCTCATGTCAATCAGTTCTCCTGCCTTTTTTATGGCGGCAAAAGCAGCATCCACCACGGCCTGCGGTGTGCCTACAAAAGTCACCACCGTCCGGTTGGTGGCCTTGCCGGGGTCAACATTCAATAAGCGAACGCCTTCCACCTGCTCAATCTCATTGGTGATATGGCGGATGATATTCAAATCAATTCCCTCTGAAAAATTGGGGACGCATTCTATCAGTTGTTGCATAATTGTTACTTTAAAACGGTACCTGCAAGTAAATAAAAAACGGGCGCTTTAACCAATAATTTAAAAAAATAAATACTGTTGTCTGGAAACAATCAATATTTTTACAAAAAGCAGCACCGTGAAAAAAGTTTTATTCCTTTTAGTATTGATTGCCGCAACAAAAACAGGACTGGCACAAAAACTCAGCTTCATCGCATTGTCAGGCTATGGTTCAAAAGAATCATTTTATTATACCACCAGCGATAATGTGTCAATCGTTCTTTCAAAAGACGGGAATATTACAGAGTATGGCACTGAATATCCAAAAGAATTTTACGGCTATTATCCCGGCAGGCTGCAAAAATATATGGGCAGGATTGATTATTACGGCCCTACAGATAACGAAGCATTCAGGGGAAAAGTGAAATATATTGGCCTCACACTGATCACTTATTACGGCAGCTATGATGATGAGGCATTAAAGGGAAAGGTAAAGAGCATTGGCAATGTGCAGTTTGATTATTATGCTTCCTTTGAAGATGCTTCCTATAAGGGAAATATCAAAAATGTCGGCGGCACTATTTTTACATGGTGCAGCTCATTTGATGATAAGCTGATAAAAGGAAGGCTTAAAACCATTGGCAACACCAGGTTTGACTGGTACACTTCATTTGACGACAAAGCAATTGCAGGAAAAATAAAGTCAATAGATGTTTATCCTTTTGCTTACTATACTTCGTTTGAAGATAATTACCACCAGAAAGGGTTTTTAAAATCCGGGTTTCAAACCAAATATATCAATGGCATTAATTATTATGTGAGGAACTAATCCGGTCTGACCTGCGGTACCGACCGATCAAACCCACTCCCCGTTTATCATCACTTTGTCGATCAAATTATTTCCAAAACTATAAGGCAGGTAAGCCAGTGAAGGAATAGGCTTAGTGAAAATAAGGTTTGCCTTTTTGCCAACAGTAATACTTCCTGTTTCTTTTTCCAGTTGCATGGCATAAGCGCCGTTGATGGTGGCCGCATTGATGGCTTCTTCCGGCAGCATTTTCATTTGAATGCAGCTTAATGCCGCCACAAAATTCATATTGCCGCTGGGTGATGAACCGGGATTGTAATCGCTTGCCAAAGCAACGGCACAATCGTTATCGATCAATTGCCTTGCAGGCTGGTACTGCATCCTTAAAAAGAAAGCAGCAGTGGGCAGCAATGTGCCAATAGTATTGGAAGCAGCCAGATCAGCAATGTCTTTATCAGTCATTGTTTCTAAATGATCAACAGACACAGCATTCAGTTCAATGGCTTTTTGTATGCCGCCGATGCTGTTGAGCTGGTTGATGTGCAGTTTGGATTGCAGGTCATAAGCCATACCTGCTTTACATACCGTTTCCATTTCTTCTGCTGAAAAAAAACCTGTTTCGCAAAACACATCAATATAGTCAGCTAGTTTTTCTTTGGCAATTACCGGCAGCATTTCGTTTATGAGGCTGTCAATATAAGCCTGGTGGTTTTCTTTGTATTGTATCGGGTAAGTATGTGCACCAAGAAAGGTTGATTTAATCAACAGGTTTGATTTTTCTTTCAGCTGCTTTATCACTCTCAGCATTTTCAGTTCACCTTCTGCCGTTAATCCATAGCCGCTTTTTATTTCAATGGCGCCGGTGCCGAGCTTTGCCACTTCGTTCAACCGTTTCCAGGCGTCATTGAAGAGCTCATCTTCAGAAGCTTCATCCAGCTTTTTTGCAGAGTTTAAAATCCCGCCGCCTTTGGCAGCAATTTCTGCATAGCTTAATCCTTTTATTTTATCTACAAATTCATTTTCCCTGCTGCCTGCAAATACCAAATGCGTATGGCTGTCGCACCAGGCAGGCAACACAAACTGCCCGTCAGCTTTGATGATATGCTTTGGCCATTGCGGTACTTTCAGCTCCAGTTCGTACATGGCGCCGTAGTCAGCAATGATGCCGTCTTCAATTAACACGAAAGCGTCTTCAATACAGGGCAGTTCAGCCAGTGCTTTGCCACGGAGCAATTGGTTTTGCTCTCTTGTATTGATGAGTTGTGATATGTTGATGATGAGAGTTGTCAAAGCAGTTTTTCACGTTTTAAGAACCAAAAATTTCAAACACTCCACTATCACCAGAACTATAGAAAAGTTCAATATCTTTTTGGTGCCTGATCAATAGTTCCTCAATATAATCATTACTTTGGTTGCCTGTCTTTAATAAAATTACTTTTGGAGGAAAGCCTTTTACATTGGAAAGATTTAAAAAACCTTCGTCATTGGTAACAATAATCAGGTCATTTTTTCCTACACAATCCCATATAGCAACATCTTTGGCAGGAACGGGAGATAAAACTTTATACTGATATAAGCTGACAATTCTTTCATAGAATAAAATTACTAAATAATTCTGATTACAATTGCTCCCACACATCTTTCCCAAAGCTTTCCAAACTCGGGTCTCTTGCGCCCATCAACAGCAAAACGCAGTTGTCAGTAAGGTGCGGCCTTGCAGCCTGTAAAAATTCCTTCCTGTTCTCTGCAAAAAAAGCATTTTTGCCCAGCGCTTTAATATCCTGTATCAGGTCATTGGCAGAAATATCTTTTACTGCCGTACCGCCGGCATAAAATATCTCGCTCATCCATATTTCATCTTCCGGCCTTAATACGGCTGCAATTTCTTTTACAAAATCATTTCTTAAAAACCTGGTGGGGCCATAGCCATGCGGCTGGAACCATGCTATTACTTTTGGCGCAATATATTGACAGGCCGCAATAGAAGCAGCGCATTTAGCCGGGTTGTGTGCATAATCATCAATGAGCCATACGCCATTTTTATTCCCCAAAATTTGATGGCGGCGGTAAATGCCGTCATAATTTTTTAAGGCAGCGGCGCAGGTATCCAGGTCAACGCCGAGCTGGTTGGCAACTGCTGTGGCAGCCAAAGCGTTTTCCATACTGTGCCTGCCGATGGACTGAATGATGAATGATGCCCCGATAGCCATCGGGGGTTGAACATTAAATGAAATAGAAAGCCTGTCTTGTTTAAAATCTTTTGCCGTATAACCGGCGTTGCTGTTTTCATCGGTAGAAAAATCGTTGGCTGCGTTTGCAGATAATTGTTTTGATAAAGCGTTTGCCTGGTTCACCACAAACAATTTTGTTGTATTGTTTTTGAATACAGAAAAAATCTGCATCAGCTCATCAATTTCCTGGTGGTCTTTATCTACATTCAACAGCAATCCCACTTCGGGATGGTATTGTACAATAGACCCATCGCTTTCATCGGCTTCAATCACCAGCCACTCTCCTGCCCCCACTTTTGCATTGCCTATCTTTCCTTCTTTGATAATGCTTACCAACCCTGCACCGCTGATAATACTTGGCTGCAGGCCTGCATGTTCTAAAATAGAAAACAGCATGGCGCTGGTGGTGCTTTTGCCGGAAGTGCCGCCTACTGCAATGGTTCTTTTGCTGGCGGCTATCATTGCCAGCACTTCGCTGCGCTTGAGAATAGGGATATTGAGCTGCTTTGCTTTTTGCACTTCCGGCACCGTATCTTCCACTGCTGTTGACACTACTACCAGGTCTGTTTCGCTGGTAATGCCTTCGCCATTTTGTAAAAAACATTTGATGCCTTCTGCTTCTAATTTTTCTTTTGTTTCATTGAATGTGCCGGGCAAAAAATACCGGTCGCTGCCACTAACGGATTTACCAACTCCGGCAAGGTATTGTGCGATGGCGCTCATACCGGTGCCGGCTACCCCAATAAAAAAAACAGTATTGTAATCGTTGATGGTTTTGTTCATGATAGGTAGAAATCAGTTTTAATTGCTGTGATATGCCGCACAAGTGAGCCCTTCGACTACGCTCAGGACACAACGATGTAATATAGTAGCACTACAGTCGGCAACAAAATATTTATCATCCCGGTCAGACCGGAGTAGCAAGCCTTTTCTTTATATGCAAGGTTCTGTATGCAATGATAAAAGCAGCAAACAGCAAT
>JBEHYP010000154.1:0-7513 GCA_048498115.1 Bacteroidota bacterium
TGGTATCAGGAATATTGACAACCGTGGCGCCGGCTTTAATAACGGCTTCGGTTAGACGAGCCAAAAATTCCAGGTCGGCACGGCCTGCATCTTCTGCATAAAATTCCACATCATCCACAAAGTTTCTTGCCAGCTTTACGGCAGCAATGGCACGTTCCAAAATCTCTTCCCTTGTAGCGTTGAATTTGTATTTGATATGGTTGTCCGATGAACCAATGCCGGTGTGGATACGGGGACGGGCAGCAGGCTTCAAAGCTTCAGCTGCTACTTCGATATCTTTTTGCACCGCCCTTGTCAGCCCGCAAACCGTAGCATTTTTAATAACAGAGGCAATCTGCGACACCGATTCAAAATCGCCGGGGCTGGACACAGGGAAGCCTGCTTCAATAATGTCAACACCAAGCGCTTCCAGCTTCAAAGCCAGCTGTACTTTTTCTTTTGTATTGAGCTTGCAGCCCGGCACCTGCTCGCCGTCACGGAGCGTGGTATCAAAAATATACACCTTATCTGCTGCCATAGAATTGTGATTTTTTATAATTGCGGTTAACTATTTTTGTGCTACTGCAACCGTAAGTACCCAATAATAATTACCGGCTTACGAATTTAAACCGATGCAAGAGCTTAAGCAGCATAAAAATAGTGATGGTTTTACGCAGTATAAACACCTGTAAAATGCCTGGAATGCAGTACAGTAAAGGATTTTGACGAAACCAAATTACGATGCCCAACCGCAGTACCGATAGCCTGTTTCAACTGATAAAAACGCTGGAAAAGAGCGAAAAGCGCAATTTTAAGCTGTACGCCACCCGTAATTCGTCCTCAGAAGAATTAAAGGCCATTCAATTGTTTGATGCGCTGGATAAAATGGACAGCTATGATGAAGCGCTGTTGCTGAAGAAAAACAAGGGCATCAAAAAGCAGCAGCTCAGCAACCTGAAAGCGCATTTGTATAAGCAAATATTAAGCAGCCTGCGCCTGATAGATACCAGCCATATTGATATTGCGCTGCATGAGCAAATGGATTATGCAAGGCTGCTGTACAATAAAGGGCTTTATTACCAAAGCCTGAAGGTGCTGGACAAAACAAAGGAGCTGGCAAAGAAGAACAACCAGCTTACGCACCTGCAGCAGGTATTGTTTTTTGAGAAGAATATTGAGGCGCTTTATATCACGAGGAGCATGAAGGACAGGGCGGACAAGCTGGGAACGGAAGCCGACTGCGTGAATTATAAGCTGGTGCTTGTTTCGAGGCTTTCCAATCTTTCACTGCAATTGTACAGCTGGTATATCAACAACGGGCATTGCCGCAATAAGGCAGAGGAAGAAGAGCTGAAAGCTTTTTTTGACAGCCAGTTCACAGTAAACCCTGCGGATTGCAAAGGCTTTTATGAACGGCTGTTCCTTTACCAAACTTATTGCTGGTATGCTTTTATCCGGCAGGATTTTTTGATGTATTACCGCTATACACAAAAGTGGGTGGATCTTTTTGAGGAGCAGCCGGCAATGCTCGCTGTGGAAACAGCACATTACATAAAAGGCATGCACAATTTGATGGGTGCCCATTTTAATCTGATCAACCACCGCAGGCTGAAGGAAACACTGGAACAGTTTGAAGCGTTTTGCGAAAGTGATATTGTGCAGCACAATGCCAATAACCGGGTGCAGTGCTTTGTGTACAGGACCATTTCTTTTTTTAATAAACATTTTCTGGAAGGCAGCTTTACAGAAGGGCTGGAAGCGGTGCCGGCAATTGAAAAGCAAATTAAGGAATACGAGATTTATTTAGACCGCCACCGGATATTGATTTTTTATTATAAAATTGCCTGCCTGTATTTCGGCAGCGGCAATTATGAAAAGGCCATTGATTACCTTAACAAGATCATTAACTGGAAAGTGGATCTGCGGACAGACCTGCAATGCTACAGCCGCCTGCTGCATTTAATTGCACATTATGAGCTGGGCAACGAAGAGATACTTGACCACCTGATAAAGTCTGTGTACCGCTTTATGGCAAAAATGCAGCACCTTAGCACGGTGGAGGAAGAGGTATTCAAATTTATCCGCCGTTCTTTTTCAGTAACGGTAAAGAATATTAAGCCGGAGCTGGAAAAATTATTGGTGAAGCTGAAAAAGGTGGAGCATAACCGTTTTGAAACAAGGGCTTTTGTGTACCTGGATATTATTTCGTGGCTGGAGAGCAAGCTGGAGAATGTGCCGGTGCAGGAAGTGATCAGGAAGAAGTTCAGGAGCAGGAAACAGTGATTGGTGAACAGTAATCAGTAGTTCAGTGATCAGTGATCGGTCGTCAGTAGCCGGTAGTCTATTTAAACTTATTGGTATGAAGAATTTATTGCTTGTTTTTATTTTATTTTTTTCCTTTCCTGCAATGGCACAAAAACATAAGCTTATCATCGGCACGTATACCGGCGGTAAAAGTGAAGGCATTTATATTTATGAATTTGACAGCAACAATGGTGATAATCATTTTGTGAGCGCTGTCAAAAGCTCCAATCCTTCTTTTTTAGTAGTATCGCCCAATAAAAAGTATTTGTATGCCGTAAATGAAGATGCTGATTCAGCAAATAACGGCGGCAAGGTGAGCGCTTTTGCTTTTGATAAAAAGAAAAAACAGTTGCAGTTCATCAACCAGCAGCTTTCGGGCGGCAACCATCCCTGTTATATTTCGGTTGATAAAACGGGCAAATGGGTGGCAGCGTCCAATTACAGCGGCGGCTCTTTTTCCATTTTTCCTGTAAATGCAGATGGCAGCGTGGGTGCAGCAGCAGTTGTACAACATACGGGCAAAGGCCCCAATAAGGAAAGACAGGAAAAAGCGCATGTGCATTCAGCGGTGTTCACTGCTGACAACAAGTATTTGTTAGTGGCAGACCTGGGCATTGATAAGCTGATGGTATATGCTTTTGATGAAACTACCGGCGCCGTTAAAGCAAATGCAGCGGCTTCCATAACGGTGATTGGCGGAGCAGGCCCAAGGCATATTGCTTTTCATCCTTCTCAAAAATTTGTGTACCTCACGGAAGAAATGAGTGGCACCATAGGCGCTTTTAGTTTTATTGACGGTAAATTAAAGTTGCTTCAAACCATCAGCGCTGTACCAGAGGCGTACAAAGGAGAGCTGAACGGTGCTGATATACACGTGTCTCCTGGTGGTAAGTTTTTATATGCCAGCAACCGGGGCGAAGCCAACAATCTCGCCATCTATAAAATTGACGAAACTACCGGCATGCTTACTATTGTAGGATACCAGCCAACGTTAGGCATCAAGCCACGCAATTTTAATTTTGATCCTTCAGGAAATTTTTTACTGGTTGCCCACCAGGATAGCGATAATATCAGCATTTTTTTGGTGAACCATGAAACGGGATTGCTGACTGATACGGGAAAAAGTATACAAGTGCCCAGCCCGGTTTGTTTGGTGTGGGGGAATTAGTTATTAGTGACCGGTGGATCAGTGATTGGTCAGGGCTATTTTTAAATAGAAGCGTAATGTAGTTCTCGTTTGAAATCAAAAAAACTTTCAAGGCTCAAATCCTCATCAAGTTCTTCCCAATGCAAACTTTCGGCTGCAGGTCCAATTTCAAATTTCAGGCGCTGTTCAGGCGTAGCGTTGTAAAGGCGCTTATACCATGATAGTGGGTTTCCGATAATATGACCGCTATCAATACGGATAAAAATCGTTTCGTTGTCAAACCAAACTTTTTCGATTTTCATATTATTGCTTTTATTTTTTATCGCCGTGAAATTCATTCCATTTATTGATTATTTCCTCTTTTCGTTCCTGCACTAATGCTTCTGCCAGTACCAAATCTCTCGGTTTCATTCCTCAAATTTAGCCGTTCCATCTACATTACGAACATGAATATGGATAGGTAAATGCTCAAGGCTAAAAAAGAAAAACTTCATCCCAAACATTCTGAATACTTCCGGCATAAGCAACTTGATTATTTACAAAGATATATCTTTTTTCAAGCATCATTAAATGGGTTGGTGCATTCCAAATTTTTGCAAAGATTGTGAATCAGCAGATCTGTTATCAGTGGCCAGTTACCCCTTACGCACTCATCACCGATCTACTGATCCACTGATCCCTTAACTCCTACTCCACCCAATCAGCAATAAACACATTCGTATCCCTTGTGCCGCCGTTGTTCCTGTTGCTGCAGAAAATAATTTTCTTTCCATCTGGACTGAACATAGGAAAAGCATCAAAGCCTTTGTCCCTGCTTATTTTGGTAAGGCCTGTGCCATCTTCATTCACCGTGTACAGGTTAAAAGGAAAGCCCCTTTTGTATTCGTGGTTGGAAGCAAAGATGATGCGTTTGCTGTCGGGTAAAAAAGCAGGTGCCCAATTGGCCTGGCCGTAATTGGTGACCTGGTGTGCATTGCTGCCATCAATATTGGCCACCCATACTTCCATACTGGTGGGCGCCACTAAATTTTCGGCAAGGAGCTCTGTATATTCTTTTATCTCTGCTTCTGTTTTAGGGCGGCTGGCACGCCAGATAATTTTTTTGCCATCGGGGCTGAACCATGCACCGCCATCATAGCCCAATGTATTGGTGAAGCGTTTTACTTTCAGCGTTTTTACATTCATCAGGTACAGGTCAAGGTCGCCGTCCCTTGTGCTGGTAAATACCATGGTTTTGCCATCGGGAGAAATAGTGCCTTCTGCATCGTAGCCCTTGGTATTGGTCAGCTGCTTTACAATATTACCATTGGTATCGGCCATAAAAATGTCAAAGCTGCTGTAGATGGGCCAGATGTATTTATTGCCGTATTTCTTCCTGTCGGGCACAGGCGGGCAACTGTCATTTGCCAAATGCGTAGATGCGTAAATGAAATGCTTGCCGTCTTTTAAAAAAGCAGCGCAGGTGGTGCGGCCTTTGCCGGTGCTCACTAATTTGTAGGTAAATTTTTCTCCCGGCTGCGTGGGTGCTTTGCCTATAAAAATCTGGTCACACAGCAAGCCTTCTTTGGGGTTGGTACGCTGGAAAACAATATACTTTCCGTCAAAGCTCCAGTAGGCTTCTGCATTGTCGCCGCCAAAAGTTAGCTGCCGGATGTTCTTAAAATGTTTTTCTTCAGAATAATGGATGGAGTCTGGTACCTGCATGGGTAATTGTGCATGTGCAGTGATGGCAAGCAGGCTGGTTATGATGGTGAGTATTGTTTTCATGAGTGCAAGGTAAGCGGGAAATTTTATGCTGTGGTAAAGAAAAATACTGAGATTGGATTATTAGGTGCGGGGGAGTTATGTATATTTGAGAGTTGGTGGTAATATTCTTGCCTATTAAAATTCCTAATAATAAACTTTAACGACTTATGCTATCAATCTCTGACTTTATTTTGAAATATGAAAATTATACAGACGAAGAGTTACATGATGTTTACTTAAATCAAGAAACGTATAGTGATGATGCTCAAAAAGCTTTGCAAATAGTCTTGGAAAAGAAAGGAGGTGTAGAGCCACTTTTGAAAAGATTAGAAGAAAAGAGAATTGTTGAAAACGAGATTCAAAGAATAAAAAGAGAAACAGCACAATTAGGAAGTAACGGCGTTGATCCTTCTTTTATTAAAACTACAACAGCCTCAAATATCCTTTCGCCTGAAAAAGTAAACGAAATCATCGACAATAAATTTGCAGAAGTTGAACGTGAATTAGAAGACAAAAAAATCAAACCAAGAACGATTGTAGGTAGCATTATTGGAGGAGCAATAGCCAGTATTATCGGAGGTACTTTGTGGGGGTTACAAATGATCTACTCTCACAGGATATTCTATATTTTAGGAATTGGCTTAGCTTTACTTTGTTACGGAATAATCAAAGGGGCAACGAAACAATCAAAAAATAATAAAGTAGTTTTAATTGCATCGATAATATCCATTATCCTGGCAATTTTATTCGGTCAATTCCTCTATCAAATATTTGGTTATAGAGAATGATAACGGTGTGCAACGAAAATATTTGTAATAGCTGATAGTTTTTCAATCCGCAAAACAAACTCACAACACACTCTTCACAAAATCACTCACCAAATAACTAATCAGCTTTCCTGTTGATTCATCCCTCCTGCCATCGGCTAATTGCGTGGCGCCTTCACAAATATGCAGGTAAGCGGCTTTGGCATCCTGTGCAGCAAATGAAATATACTGCCTTGCCTGCAAAGGAGTGATGCCAACCGGTGTGGCAGCGCTGCACAAAGCACCTTCCACACTATCAAGGTCAAGCTCAATGCCGGTATAAGTATCTTCAGTAAAACCGGTGGCGTGTGCCACAGCCTGGATAAAATTTTTCTTTTCATTCAGGAAAATATCTTCGTAAGTGATGTAATCAATAAAAGGGTCGTTGTGGATATCCATTAAAATATTCTGCGGAATATAATTTTCATGCAGGCCGATATTGCAGTACTTGCCCAAAAAGCCGTCTTCGCTTGCATACCGGAAAGCATTGCCACTATGCCTACCTTCGGTAGTGCGGAAATCAGGATGTGCATCAAGATTCACTACATTAATTTGTGCCAGTGGCAGCAATTCTGCTTTGTGTAAACCCTTTGCCACGCCTTTGATGATAGGATACGCATTGTTTTGCCCGCCGCCGATCACAATGGGTATTTTTTTGGCAGCCGCTATCAGCTTGATGATGGCTTCCACTTCTTCATCCACCATGTTGAGGGCGTGACGATAGGCATCCACCAATTCCTCCTGTCCATAAGCATTATTCTCTATCAGGTATTGTATATCACCAAAATCAAAATGCCCCAGCAGCAGCACTTCCTCACCGGTAAAAAAATCATTGCTTTGTATATTGAGAAAAGAAGATAAAAAAGGCAGCCAGTTGGTACCAGCGCCGCCGATGCCATAATTTCCTTTTACACCAATATCTTCCGGAATGCCCAGCAATACAAATTTTGCGGTTGACTGCTGCAACTGCTCCGCCCACCCGGTAGCTGTCGGGTCACCTTCTGATCTGATATGCTGCAAACGTTCGCCTGCCTTGGTTTCAAAGCGGCGTATTTTGGTAAGCGATAAAATATCTTCCTTGGTATAAAATTTAAAATGCTTCATATAGGGAAGGTAGGGAAATCAATTGGCAAAAAGCAATTTGCAAAAATTACCCGGCCTGACCTTCGGTACCGGCCGGCCCTATCAAATCCCAAAGATTGCCGTAGATATCTTTAAATACAGCCACCGTACCATATTCTTCTTTTGACGGCTGGCGTATAAATTCAATTCCCTTTGCTGTGTAATTATTATAGTCCCTCCAGAAATCATCGGTATGCAAAAATAAAAATACCCTGCCGCCGGTTTGATTTCCTGCCCTGCTCAGCTGTTCTTCATTAGTTGCTTTTGCCAATAATAATTTGCAACCAGTGGAGTTTTTAGGTGCCACCAATACCCATCTTTTTGTTTCGCTTAATATGCTGTCCTCGATCAGATCAAAACCCAATTGCTGCGTATAAAACTCAATGGCTTCATCGTAATCTTTTACAAC
>JBEHYP010000155.1:0-7491 GCA_048498115.1 Bacteroidota bacterium
CTTTCCATACACCAGCACCGTTCTTACAATGGCATATTGCAGCCCGCTTTCAGCAACCGCTTTTTCTGCAGCCAGCTTGCTGCTGCCGTAATAATTTACAGGATTGGGCGTGCCGGTTTCATTGTAAGGGCCGGCAGTACCGTCAAATACAAAATCGGTGGAGATGTAAATAAAACGGGTATTGATTTTTTTTGCTGCATCCAACAGGAACCTTGTAGCAGTTACATTCACATTCCAGCAATCAGTTTTGTGCAGCTCACATTCATCCGGCTGTGTCATTGCGGCTGTATGAATGATAATATCAGGCTTTTGTTCCAATATAAAATCATTCACTGCTATACCGTCTGTAATGTCTAATGAAAAATAATTATAGCGTTCATTAAACTCAAAAGGCAAGCGGCATTGCTCCCTGCCTGTTGCAATGATGCTGTGTGTTGTAGTTTCTTTCAGCAGTTTCACCAAATGCTGTCCTAATAAACCGTTGCTGCCTGTGATGAGGATTTTCATTAAGCCAAGGTAGTGATTTATCTAATCCGGTCAGACCGAGCCGGTCAGACCTGAGATTTCTGTAAATTGCCAGCCTAAAATATTTTATCATGCATAAAAGATTCATTTTTTTATTACTGTTAGCGCCGCTTTTTTCATTGGCGCAAAATACCATGACGCCTGAACTGCTCTGGAAACTCGGCAGGGTAAGCGCCCTGGGCATTTCAAAAGACGGGAAATACATCGTGTATTCTGTAAGCACGCCTGATGTGGAAGCCAACAAAAGCAACCGGAAAATCTATACCATCCCCGTTGAAGGCGGTACCCCGGCTGAAATAACCAATACGGACGATCTGCTCAATAATAAAAACATTTCCCCCGATGGAAAGTATGTATTAAGCAATAAAGAAGTGAAAATAAAAAAGATACTGGGCAGCGATATTTATCCTGAGCTGCCTAAATCAAATGCTTATGTTTTTACCGACCTTAATGACCGTCATTGGGATACCTGGGAAGACGGCGCTTTTGACCATGTGTTTATTGCACCTGCCGGCAAGGCAGACGAAGCCAAAGATATTATGCCCGGTGAACCGTATGATTGCCCCACTAAACCATTCGGCGGCGATGAAGATTATGTGTGGAGGCCTGATGGCAAAGCAGTGGTATATACCACCAAGAAAAAATACGGGAAAGAATATGCACTCAGCACCAACAACGACCTGTATGAGTATAATATTGAAACAGGCAAAACGACCGACCTTACAGAAAGCAATAAAGGCTATGACGTAAATCCTGCTTTCAGCAGCAACGGCACACTGGCATGGCTGCAAATGAAAAGAGATGGCTACGAATCGGATAAACAGGACATTGTTGCTTCAACAGGATTGGGTACCGTAAACCTTACAAGGCATGAAGATAAAATTCAAGTGGAAGGTTTTAAATGGAGCAATGACGGCAAAATGATCTACTTCTGGGCGCCCACCAATGGCACCGTACAATTGTTTAGCGTAAATTATACCGGCGCCACGATGCAGCTGCCCGGTGTAAAACAAATTACGAAAGGTGATTTTGATATTACCGGCGTTGTGGGCCAGGTGGGCAATACGCTTTTTGTAACAAGAACAGATATGAACCATGCCACTGAAATTTATTCAGTGGATATTGCCACTGGCAACATGAAGCAACTAACGCATGTAAACGATGATATTTATAACAGCATTGGCTTGTGTAAAACAGAAAGGCGCTGGGTAACCACTACTGATGCAAAGAAAATGCTGGTATGGGTAATTTATCCGCCCAATTTTGATGCTGCTAAAAAATATCCCACACTGCTGTATTGCCAGGGCGGACCGCAATCGCCGTTGACACAATTTTATTCTTTCCGCTGGAATTTCCAGTTGATGGCATCGCAGGGTTATATTATTGTAGCGCCTAACCGCCGCGGCATGCCGGGCTATGGCACGCAATGGAACGAAGCTATCAGCAAAGACCACGGCGGCCAGCCGATGAAAGATTATTTAAGCGCCATTGATGCAGTGAGCAAAGAAAAATTTGTTGATAAAAACCGGTTGGGCTGCGTGGGCGCCAGCTATGGCGGTTATTCTGTATTCAGGCTGGCAGGCATACACAACAACCGCTTTAAAACTTTTATTGCGCACGATGGTGTTTTTGATATGCGCAGCATGTACGGCACCACGGAAGAAATGTGGTTTCCTGACTGGGATTGGGGCGGCCCTTACTGGGACAAGAAAAACCTGGCGGCGCAAAAAAGCTATAGCCAGTTTAATCCCATTGACCTGGTTAGTAAATGGAATACACCAATCTATATCATACAGGGCGGAAGAGATTACCGTGTGCCGATTGAACAGGGGTTAGGAGCATTCCAGGCGGCACAGCTGAGGGGTATTAAAAGCAAACTGCTGTACCTGCCCGATGAAAACCATTGGGTAACGTCTGCACAAAATGCGCTGGTATGGCAGCATGAATTTTATAAATGGCTGGAGGAAACAATGCCTGCGAAGAAATAGGCCTCAAATTTCACGAATGAACACATTGATTTAGCCACAGATTACACAGATTAACACAGAAGAAAATAACCCGGTAGTTTTTGCTGCCGGGCTTTTTTTATTGGGTCAACACTGTTGCGGTTTCTTTCGCAGGACTATACTGCCTATACAAATTCATCAGTACCTTTTCCGGGGTCATGGGTGCATCAAAAGCAGGCTTTACGGAAGGGTTGAAATTTTTAATGGCATTGCGCAAAGCAAAATAAGCACCGATACCATACATCAGCGGTGGCTCCCCTACTGCTTTTGAACGAAAGATGGCAAGGTTATCTTTTCCTGTTGGCAAGGCAACAATATTGATCTCTTTCGGCACAGAATAAATATCTGGCACTTTGTAAGTGGATAAAGCATTGCTGCGGAGCCTGCCGTTCTCATCATACACTACTTCTTCCATCGTCATCCAGCCGATGCCCTGCACCAGGCCGCCTTCTATCTGGCCACGGTCAATAGTTTCGTTCATGCTGTTGCCAAAATCATGCACCAGCTTTACAGCATCAATTTTATAAGTGCCGCGGATACAATCCACCGTTACTTCTGTAATAGAAGTGCCATACACGTGATAGGCAAAAGGATGGCCTTTCTCTTTTGTTTTGTCAAAATGAATTTCAGGTGTAGCGTAATGCCCGTGTTCAGATAAACAAATGCGTTTATTGTATGTAGTTAGTACCAGCCTGTTCCAGTCCAGCTCAGTTTTGTTATCATTTACATACACGTATTCGTCTTTCAAAACAATGTCAGCAGCAGCCATGTTCAGTTCTGCAGCAGCCACTTCCTTCAGCCTGTTCAATATTTCAGTGCAGGCTATCAGGGTGGCTTTCCCGTTAAGGTCGGCTGCGGCGCTGGCAGCCGTTGGTGAAGTATTGGCGATACGGTATGTGTTGGTGCTGTTCACTTTTACCTTTGCAGGATCAATGGAAAAAGTACTGGCTACTACCTGTAATATCTTTGTATTTACCCCCTGCCCCATTTCCACAGCACCGGTGCTTACTGCTACGCTGCCATCGGTATATACATGCACCAGCGCCCTTGCCTGGTTCATCAATGTATTGGTGAAAGAAATACCAAAGCATATCGGCATTACGGCAATGCCTTTCTTATAATGTGGATTGGCAGCATTAAAATCTTTTACTTTATTGCTGATGGTTTCAAAATCGTACTCACGGTCAGCCATATCCCAGCATTCCTTTGCTTCGCTCACGGCTTTTTGCCCATAAGGAAATTCATCGCCGGTATGCAGTAAATTTTTATGCTGGATTTTCCATGCATCCACTCCCAGTTCTTCCGCAGCTTTGGCAATGGCAGATTCTATAATGAACATTCCCTGCGGGCCGCCAAAGCCCCTGAAAGCCGTATTGGGCGGCAGGTGTGTACGGCAACTGTACGCAGTGGCTGTTACATTCGGGATAAAATAAGTATTGGTACAATGGAATAAGGTACGTTCCATTACCGCCGGGGAAAGGTCGGCGGCAGCGCCTGCATTTTGATACGCAGTGGTTTCAAACGCAATAATTTTCAGATCTTTATTCAAGCCAATTTTAAAATCAGATGAATAAGGATGGCGCTTGCCTGTCATCCGCATGTCTTCCATGCGGTGCAGGGAATATTTTACGGGACGTTTTGTAACATGCGTTGCCAGTGCACAGAGGGCTGCCCATGTATTTGCCTGGTCTTCTTTGCCCCCAAAGCCGCCGCCCAGCCTTGTTACGTCAATTTCTATTTTGTGCATAGGCAGCCCCGTTACCTTGCACACAGCCCTTTGTACCGCCGTAGGCCCCTGCGTGGAAGAGTATACCCTGATGACGCCATTTTCCTGCGGCACTGCATAAGCGCCCTGCGTTTCAATATACAGGTGCTCCTGCCCGTTGGTATCACATACACCTTCAAAAACATAATCACATTGTGCAAAAGCAGCAGCGCTGTCACCTGTTTTAAAGGTACGTGGGGGAATAATGAGCTCATTTTGTGCTGCCGCCTCCCTTGGATCGGTGATAACAGGCAATGGTTCTATTACAACTTTTATTTTTTTCACTGCATACCTTGCCGCTTCATCCGTTTCTGCCAGTACCAATGCAATAGGCATCCCGCTAAAATGCACATGTCCTTCCGCAAACAAGGGCTCATCGGGAATAATGCCACCGATCTGGTTGATGCCTGTAATATTTTTATATGTCAGCACCTTTACAACATCTTCGCATTGTTCCGCTTCGCCTGTATCAATGCTTATTAATTTTCCATGTGCTATTGAGGAATCAAAACAGGCCGCATATAACGTGCCCTGTACGGTGGGGATATCATCAAGATAGATAGATTCTCCCCGTGTATGTGTGTATGAATCAATATTCTTCATAATGCTTTTACGCAGGTAATAGTTTAATGTCAACTGTCGGGAACAAACTGATAAAATGCGCTTTTATCAACTGCCCCAGTAAAAAGCGTTTATACGCCGCCGTTCCCCTCGCATCGCTGATAGGCGATATTTCGCTTTGGGCAATGCTTATCAATTCTGTTATTGTGTTTTCATTTACCTGTTTGCCTTTTAAATAAGCGCTGCTTTTAAAAAGATAAGCCGGCACAGGCCCCACGCCGCCGGCAGAAAGATGTGCTTCGATAATGTCATTTCCATCCATGGCAAGGTTAATGACAGTGTTTACGCTGGCAATATCCAAATGAGTGCGCTTACTTACTTTTTCAAAATTAAATTTTGCAGTGTGAGCCGGTAGTTCAAAATATATTGCTGTAACAAATTCCTGCGGCAATTTGTCCAATTGTTTATAGCCTTTGTAAAATTTGTTCAGCGGCACTTCCCTTTTGTTTGCCCCATCGCTCAACACTACCGTTGCATTCAATGCCAATAAAAAAATACTGAAATCGCCGATAGGCGAAGCATTCACCAGGTTTCCGGCAATGGTGGCCATGTTGCGGATAGGCGTGGAACTTACCAGCTTAATATATTGCTGAAGATTGGAAAAATGCTGTTGAAATACCGGTGATGCTGCTATATCGCTAACGGTAACGGCTGCCCCAATATAACATTTATTACCAATCTGTGTAATAGTTTTTAACTCCGGTTTGTCAAATAAAAACCGGATGGCTTCCTGTGGCATCGTATCATGCTGCTGCACATACAGGTCGGTACCGCCGCCGAGGAATTTAGGCAAGGCGCCGTTATGCTTTTCTGCATTCACAGCAGTTGGTTCCAATTGTACCAGCCGTTCTTTTATATTGGTAAAATAAGCAGGCAGGAAATTATTTTTCACCGCAAAATCAATAGCAGTTTCCTGTGCTCTTTCAGAAAGCCTGGCTGCAATTTTCCCGGCAGCCCTTTCAATAGATTTATAGCCGGTGCAGCGGCAGATATTGCCGTTCACCGCATCAATGGCTGTGCCTGCGGCAGCTTCTTTTCCTGACAAAGCAAAGCCTGCCAGCGATACAATAAAACCCGGTGTACAAAACCCGCATTGCGTAGCGCCTTCTTCCGCAAAGCATTGCTGGATAAAATTCAATCCCTGCACATTCGTTCCTTCAATGGTCACAATATGTTTGCCGTTGGCATTGCCAAGTGCCATAAGGCAGGAAGTGGCAGAACGGTATACCAGTTCATCATTTTTAATTTCTCCCACCAATACGGTGCAGGCACCGCAATCTCCTTCCCTGCACCCGATCTTTGTACCGGTAAGATGCTGATGGTAGCGGATAAAATCGAGCAGCAGCATTCCTTTCGGCAGCGCCGTACTGATTTTTTTATCGTTTAAAATAAAATGTACCAAACCTTTTTGTTTGCTTTAAAGATACAATAAAATTAAAAATGAAGACCGCAGGCAGTAATGGAAATCATTTAAAATACTCCAGCTCCCTTTCTATTATTGTAATGGGAACACCATTGCGGTAAGTTATTTTCTTCGTCCAGTTATGGCGCTTGTCATAAGTGTATTTATAAGTGTAATGCTCCGCCAGGCTGTTGTCTTTATCGTACCACACTTCATCCACAATATTATCTTCCTTGTCGTATTTATATTGCACTGTTTTTACAAATACATTTTTACCATTGTATTCCACGAAGCCTGTCATTTTATTCTTTGCATCAAACGTGTACAACATTTTCTTTTCAAGGCTATCGCCGGCCTGGTATAAATTTTCTTCCGTCATATTGCCATTGAGATCATACCCGTATTCCGCTTTCATCAGCACTGCGCTGTCTGCATCGTAAGAGCCTGATAAAACCTGGTTGCCCTTATCATCGTAAGCATATACCGTCCGCTCATCCAGCATACCGCTGCTGTTATACCATTTGTAGCCTGATTGCTTACCTCTATTATCATATTCAAAAAGGTATTTTGAAATTAATTTCCCGTCCGGCTTATACCAGCTTTGTTCAATTAAATTACCGGCACCATTGTATGTATACCTGAATCTTGAGCCCAGTGCACCGCCGGGGTTGTACAGCTGCTGCTCTGCTAATTTCCCGTTGGCAGTATACGTGTAAGTATGCCGCACACGCAGGCTGCCGTTCTGGTTGTATATATTCTGCTCTGCTACCTCACCATTTTTTAAAAATATATAATCGCTGTTGCCCGCTGCCCTTTCCCCTTTAATTGGTTTACCAAAATTGGCAATAGCCATATAGTTATGTTCGGCCATTGACTTTACAGCGCCTTTTAATCCCAGGTCTGCTATTAATCTTTGTTGTTTTTGTGCGACAGCAACCACCGACAGGATTACCAGGGCAGGCAGGTAAACCGCTATCCTTTTTAGCATATTCATTTGCTTGTTTAAGTACAATTGTCTTATTAAAAATTTAAAAATAAGATTTAAAAATTAAATAACTTACTTGCAGCAGTTAATTCATTCCACAGGCTTGTGGTATATGGCAGGGGTTGCAAAAAAAATTACATGGCACAGCATACAATGAAAGCAGCAGTTTTAGTAAAAACCGGCGAAG
>JBEHYP010000156.1:0-7364 GCA_048498115.1 Bacteroidota bacterium
GTTATCAACCCAGTTTTTAGTGAACAAATGAATTTTATTATTGTCCACGATCATTGCTTCGCAATCAAACCTTGTGTTGTCATTGCCGGGGGAAACAGGCGGCTGAGGCTGGTCGCTGTAAACAAAATGAATGGTTTCTATAGCTGCTGCGGGTATAGTGTCAACGGGATGGCTTGTGTAACTGTGTATGGCAGCAAAAGGAAATTTGTAGATCTTCAGGTCTGTTCTTGCGCCGGTAACATTATTGCCAAAATCACCGACATACAAATAAGTGCCGTCAAAACCTATATCCTCCCAGTCAACATTGACAGTACCGGATAAAAAAACGGTTTGAAGAATATTGCTGCTGCCGGTGTCTATCCTGTACAATTCAGTTCTGCCGCCACCGTCATTGAACGTCCATAAATAACCTCCTGCCATTTGGAGGCCGCTTGTTTCAACAACTGCATCGGGCAGGGGATCCACTTTTATGGCAGGTGTATAGGTAGTGGTGTTGTAAGCGCAGCTGCCATTATTTGCCGTTGCAGCAGCATTGTAATTATTCGCAAAAGGATCTGTACAGCCGGCCTGGCTATATCCTTTATTCATAAAGGCTGTAAGCGTAATCAATAAAAATGCTGTTTTCATTCAACAGGAAAATTAAGTCAACTCTTTAATAAAATAATTATTTGCCAATAAAACGGGGAAATATTTTCACAGAATTTTAAAATGTCAATATTACTGTATTGTATATGATATTAATGAAATGCTTTGCAGTAAAGGGTTTTATGAACTTACAGCCTGCAATCACCTGTTTAGCATAATTTTTATAGGATAGTTTAAAAACCATCGTTATGAAAAGAATAATTATCATTCTCTGTGCCGTAATCGCTTTTTCCGGGTGCGTACCTAAAAGAGCGCTGCGCCAATCGCAATTAGAGACCGCTAATTTAAGAACCGATAGCGCCAGGCTGGCCGGCGAAGTATCTAAATTGAACAATGATGTGTCTTCGCTTAATTCAACGATTGATGAAAAAAATAAAGCTATAAACAGCCTGAATAGTCAAAATAACCAACTGGGCCAGCAAACTGCCAGCCAGCAAAGCCAGCTGAACCAGACCAAGCTTACGCTGGAGCAACAGCAACAGCGCATGCAGCAGTTGCAGTTATTGTTACAGGAACAGAGGAACCGCTCGGAACAACTAAAAAATAAAATGATGGAAGCTTTGAAAGGCTATAATGAAAACGATTTAAGCGTGGTGCAGAAAAACGGTAAAGTATATGTGAGCCTTTCAGAAAACTTATTATTTCCTTCCGGCAGTGCCGTGGTCAATAGAAAAGGAACAGAGGCTTTATCAAAATTGGCGGCAGTGCTTAACCTGAACAATGAAGTATCTGTAGAAATAGAAGGGCATACCGACAGCATTCCTATCAAAGGCAAATATTCAGACAACTGGGATTTAAGTACGGCAAGAGCCAATGCAATTGTTCGTATTCTGGTAAACAATTATAATGTGGAGCCTTCAAGGGTGGTAGCTTCCGGCCACAGTTATTATGACCCTGTTGATACCAATAACACGGCAGAAGGCAGGGCAAAAAACAGGAGAACAGAGATCATTCTTTCGCCCAAGCTGGAAGAGATGTATAAACTGCTTGAGTAAGCCGGTGTGAAGAAAGTGGATGCTGCCGGGTTTTTATTTTACGGAAGCACCCTGTTCAATCCAGCACCGGATCAGATCCCTTTCTTCCGGTGTAATGCCCGTTTTGTTATTCTGCGGCATCGTTTTGGTGATGACTACCCGCTGCATGATCAGGTCTTTTTTGCTTACAATTTCTCCGGGTGTATCATACTTTACGCCATTGGGCGCTGCAGTATATACATCATCCGTAGGTTTGGCAGAATGGCATTGTACACATCTTTTTTGTACAATATTATTTACAACGGTAAAGCTGACCGCTTCTTTGCATTCGCCGGGCTTTGCGGGCGCCGTAATAAAGCAAACAGCCAGCAGCAACAGCACAGAGGCCGGCAAAATATATACATTGTATTTGCCTTTCTCCTTCAGGTTGAGGTAATGCTTTACCCCGGCAGCACCCAATGAAATAGCCGCCAGCACTGCCCATGAATATTTATTGCCGAAGGTGCTGGGAAAATGATTGCTTACCATCACAAACAAAACCGGTAAGGTAAAATAGTTGTTGTGGAGCGATCTTGCCAGCGCTTTTTTGCCGAGCGTTGGATCAACAGGCTGCCCAACCTTTGCCGCAGCCACCATTGCCTTTTGAGAAGGGATGATAACGAAGAAAACATTGGCTGCCATCAACGAGCCGATCATAGCGCCAAAATGAATATATGCTGCCCTTGCACTGAACACATGGGCATAGAAATAAGCAAAGCCGGTAAGCAATGCAAAGCCAACCAATGCAAATGCCAGGGGATTTTTTATCAGCGGTGATTTGCAGAGCTGGTCATACAATATCCATGCAACGATGAAGGAGCCAATGCCAATGCTGATGGCGGCAGCAGAACTTATGTTGAGTACATTGGTATCCACCAGCATAGCCTTTGCATTAAAATAATACACTACAAAAAGTAAGCTGAAGCCCGATACCCAGGTAAAGTAAGCTTCGTACTTGAACCAGTGCAAATGTTTGGGCAATGTTTTAGGCGCCACTTTATACTTCTCCAGGTAATAAAAGCCGCCGCCATGCACCGCCCACAGGTTGCCTGCAAGCTCATCCCTCACGTCTTCTGTCCTGTTCAGGGCATTTTCTAAAAAAACAAAATAAAAAGAAGCACCGATCCATGCAATGCCGAAGGTGATGTGCATCAGCCGTACGACAATATTCAGCCATTCCATCAAATGGCCTTCATAAGGCGTTCCTTTCACTACATACCATGTATAAGCTACCATTGCAATGATGGTAAGCACAAGCGATGTATAAATAAATCCCTGTGATAAGCCGAGCTTTTCTTTATTGGTCCCGGTGGCATTTTTTTCAAGGGCATGAAACTGGTAGGTCATGATCACCAGCATCACCAGTATAAAAAGAAGGATACCATAAACAAGTGTATGCACCATGCCGTCTGCAATTTTTGTTGTAATGAAGCACACAATATAAAATTTTGTTTTGTATTTTTATCGTTTCTAAAAATTTTTCAGTGAAAGCGTTTCATAGCAAGAGAGTGGTATTGCCGAGTGGTATAAAAGAGGCTTATGTATTGGTAGAAGAGGGGGTAATAAAAGATGTGGCAAATACAGCGCTTTCAAATATTGAATTGACGGAGCTTGGCGATAAAATTTTAATGCCTGCTGTTATTGATCCGCATGTGCACATCAATGAACCGGGCAGGACGGAGTGGGAGGGTTTTGATACTGCCACCAAAGCTGCTATTGCAGGCGGCGTAACCACGCTGGTTGATATGCCGCTTAATTCTTCCCCTGTAACAACAAGCGCCCAGGCGTTTGATGAAAAAGTGAATGCATCTAAAGGAAAGCTGCATGCCAATGTCGGGCTGTGGGGCGGCATTATTCCCGGCAATGAAAATGAAATAGAGCCATTGATCCAAAAAGGCGTATTGGGGTTCAAGGCATTTCTCACTCATTCCGGCATTGATGAATTTCCCAATGCAACAGAAGATGATCTAAGAAAAGCAATGCCCATTATTGCAAAATATGATTTACCATTGCTTGTACACTGTGAATTAACAGACACTTCAAAACGAGAAACGAGTAACAACCAACGAGAAACAAGAAACAGTTCTTACTTAAGCTATCTAAACAGCCGCCCTAAAGAATGGGAAGACAATGCTATCGCCTTAATGATACGCCTGTGTGAAGAATATAACTGCCGTGTGCACATTGTTCATTTATCTTCTGCTGGCTCGCTGGAACAAATTGTAAAAGCAAAACAAAGAGGCCTGCCGTTGACCGTTGAAACAAGCCAGCATTATCTTTACTTTACTGCAGAAGAAATAAAAGACGGGCAAACGCAATTCAAATGTGCGCCGCCTATCCGTGAAAAAGAAAATAATGATAAGCTGTGGCAGGCATTAAAAGATGGTTTGATAGATTTTGTCGCCACCGATCATTCTCCCGCCACGCCTTCATTAAAAGAAACAGGAAGCGGTGATTTTATGAAAGCCTGGGGTGGCATCGCTTCCATACAATTTGCATTGCCTGTGCTGTGGACAGCAGCCAAAAAAAGAAACTGTACTTTCGGCGATATTGCCAAATGGCTATGTGAAAACCCGGCAAAGCTGGCGGGATTACAAAACCAAAAAGGAAAAATTGAAAAAGGCTTTGATGCGGATCTGATCGTAGTGGATGATAAAAGAACATTTACGGTGGATGAAGCCTGCTGCCGGCACAAGCACAAAATATCTCCTTATATGGGAGAAGTATTAAGTGGAGTAGTGGAGCAAACTTATTTGAACGGGGAAAAAGTGTACGGGGATGGAAAGTTCATTCAATTGAATAAAGGGAAACTAATGTTCACACAAAGATGACAACGAATACAAAGAGCACAACGTTGTTTCGTTGTATTTCTTTGTTCCGTTGTGAGAAATAACAATATGGACGCAAACGCATTTAGCAATTTAACAGACCTTGCCGCCGAAAGGCTTGGGGGTAAAGCCCTGCTCTGCAGCGATGATTTTTTTGCAGAAAAAGAAAACTTACTCAAACCCGGCCGCGGCATTTTTATTCCTGACAAGTACACCGATCGCGGTAAATGGATGGACGGGTGGGAGAGCCGCCGCAAACGGGTGCCGGGCCATGACTGGTGCATTATACAGCTGGCTACTTCCGGCCGCATTCACGGCGTGGATATTGACACCAATCATTTTCTTGGCAACCACCCGCCTTTTGCATCATTGGAAGCTGCCAATATCAGCGATACAATCAATGTGGATTATGATAAAGTGCAGTGGACGGAAATTCTTCCCAAATCGCCGCTTAATCCCGGCTCACAACATCTTTTTGAAATTACTAACAGGGATATCTATACGCATATAAAGCTGCACATTTATCCTGATGGCGGCGTGGCAAGATTGAAAGTGTACGGCGAAGTGTTTAAAGACTGGAACAAAGTAAATAAAGATGAGCTGGCAGACCTGGCTGCTGCTGTGAATGGTGCCAAATCTGTTTTGTGCAATGACATGTTCTTTTCCCATATGGACAACCTCATCATGCCCGGCCGTGGGGTGAATATGGGCGATGGATGGGAAACAAAAAGAAACAGGACCCCCCATAATAAAGATTGGGTGATTGTGCGGCTGGCGCATGAGGGCACTATTAAAAAAGCGTTAATTGATACCTGCCATTTCAAAGGCAATTACCCTGACAGCTGCATGATAGAAGGCTGTAACGCACCTGCCGGAACAGATTTTGCGACAGCTTCCATAGAATGGGCAACCATCCTGCCACAGGCAAAGCTGCAGGCAGATCATGAGCACTATTTTGAAAAAGAATTGACAAATACGGATAAAGCATTTACGCATGTGCGGTTAACGATATTCCCGGATGGGGGCATTAGCAGGATGCGGTTGTGGGGAATAATACAATATGATAAATGAAAAATGTTGTATGTTGAATGAAAGCGCTGTAGCAACACCTCATTCAACATTTATCATTCAGCATTCAATAATAACAAATGACATTACATGAACTAAACATATTGCCGGCAAATCAACTCAAAGAAGCTCTCTTTAACTGTTGCGGCAGCACTGCATGGGTCAATAAAATGCTCCCGTTCTTTCCTGCCGATGATATGGTGGAGCTGCTGAATGATGCCGAGGAACAATGGTACCAATGCAGCGAAGCTGACTGGCTGGAAGCATTCACTCATCATCCCAAAATCGGTGATATAGAATCGCTCAAAAAGAAATTTGCTTCCACGGCACAATGGGCAGGCAATGAGCAGGGTGCTGTAGCACAGGCATCCGGAGAAACATTGACTGCGTTGGCAAAGGGCAATGATGAGTATGAAAAAAAGTTTGGCTTTATCTTTATCGTCTGCGCCACCGGCAAACCGGCGGATGAAATGCTTGCTTTATTGCAGGCCCGTTTGCCCAACAGCAAGCAACAGGAAATAAAAAATGCCATGGAAGAACAAAATAAAATAACACAACTGCGGTTGCAAAAATTACTGTCATGAGCCAGATCACCACACATATACTGGATACCACGAGGGGACGCCCGGCGGCAGGCGTGAGCATTACGCTGTATGAAAAAGCAGGAACAGAATGGATGGAAGTTGCCAGCGGTATTACCAACCAGGACGGCCGCATCGTCAATCTTTTAAAAGAAGATGCGCTGCTCCCCATCGGTACATACAAAATAAAATTTGCCACGAAGGAATATTTCAAGATACATGGCTTTGATGTGTTTTATCCCTGCGTGGAAATTGTATTTGACATCCGCAGCAAGGAACATTATCACATACCATTATTGCTTAGCCCCTTTGGATATTCCACTTACCGCGGGTCGTAAATCTATTTTGAATAATAAATGGTGAATGTTGAATAAAATTCACTGCAACATTTATCATCAATATTCATCATTCAACATAATAAAAAATGAATTTCAGCATTACCGAAACAGAAAAAGACCAATTGCTCAGCACGCTTGCAACTGCCAATTTAAAATTTCAAAAAACATACCCCGGAGATAAGCCAGACCGCCAGCCGGTACACACTGTATATGGCGGTGCCAATCTTTTTAAAAGCGATACCACTGTTAAAATGGGGGACATCGCTTTAAAGAGCTTGCAAACCTATGCCCCCAATTTTTGCGTACTGGCAAAAGTGCTGAAGCTGGAAAACCACGAGCATTTCCCCACACTGGAGAAAGAAGCCATAGCCCTCACAAAAAAATTAGACGCCATGACGGAAGAACAACGCAAGGCCGAACCGGCATGGCTTGCTTATTCTGTGTACAATAAGATTATTAAAAAATTACAGAGAGAAGCGGTAGAAGATTTCCGCATTGACTTTGAAGACGGCTTTGGCAACCGCCCCAATGATGAAGAGGATGCCACTGCCGTAAATGCCGCCAGCGAGCTGGCAAAAGGCATGGAAGAAAAAACCATTTCACCTTTTATCGGCATTCGTGTAAAACCCTTTACCGAAGACCTGAAAGCAAGGGGCGTACGCACTTTGGATATATTCCTCACCACGCTGCTTACCAAAACTAACGGTAAGCTCCCCACGAATTTCGTGGTGATGCTGCCCAAGGTAACCATTCCCGAGCAGGTAATAACGATGGTGCGTTTCTTTGAAATAATAGAAAAGAAATTCAATCTCACTCCCGGCACTCTCAAAATGGAAACGATGGTGGAAGCCACGCAGATCATCATGGACGATGAAGGCCGCAATCCGCTCA
>JBEHYP010000157.1:0-7192 GCA_048498115.1 Bacteroidota bacterium
CGCCGAGCTCGATGCCGATGAGAAGAAGCGCCGGCGCAAAGCCACAGCGTTTATAAAAACATATTCCTGGTAGTCCTCCTGCATTGGCTTATAATAAAACTTCCTTTTTCCCGTTATTACTGCAACGCTTCCTGGTACGAAAGCGCATTGTGTAAACCGAAACTATGGACATACCGCATTTTTGCCGGTATTCCTGCTGCATGGCGCACTTTCTCCAATAGCTTAACGTCAGTTATCCAAACCTTTTAATCAGTAATGAAATCCAAATCCCGGGTTAAAACCTTTGTGGCAAGATCTGTGCTTTCTGTGGCATCGCTGTTTATCAGTGTGTGCGCCTGTGCACAGCCTGTTGCCGGTTTTACGGGAGACGCTGTAAGCGGGTGTGCGCCCATGCTGGTGCATTTTACTGACCAGTCCACCGGCAACCCGGATTACCGGAAATGGGATTTGGGCGATGGCACTGTTTCTTATGTACAAAATCCTTCTGTTACTTATTTTATACCCGGCTCATACAGTATTAAGCTGGTTGTAAAAAATGCGGCAGGTACAGATTCTGCAGTAAAGACGCATTATGTGCAGGTGTATGCACCGCCTTCCATTAATTTCACCGCATCTGTTACCGCCACCTGCAGCGACAGCCTGCCGGTGCATTTTACCAATCAAAGCAATGAAGGCGCTTCGTGGCAGTGGGATTTGGGAGACGGTTTATTTTCTGCTGAAAGCAATCCCGCCCATGTATATACAAGGCCGGGCAGTTATAATGTGAGCCTGAAGGTAACTAACGGCGAAGGCTGTACGGCTACTTTATTAAAGCAGGCCTATATCAATGTAAACACCCTGCAGGCAAATTTCAGCAACAATGTTGTGTACACGTGCAGCCCCACAAGGATTAGTTTTTATAATGGTGCCGGCAGCTACGGGAATGTTTCTTCCAAATGGTTTTTCGGCAACGGCGATTCTTCTGCCCAGCCAAACCCTGCATATATATACCCTGCCGGCGGCAATTATGCTGTGACCCTGAAAGTAAAAAATGCTTTTGGCTGCGAAAGCTCCATCACAAAAAACATAACAGTTGCTGAACCTGTAAGTGCAAATTTTACTGCTGATATTGAACAAGCCTGTAAAACACCTGCAACAATACATTTTACCGGCCCTGTTGCCGGTGGCAATACTTATTACTGGAGCTTTGGAGATAAAGGCTATTCGGCCATATCCAATCCCGCACATGTTTTTACTGATACCGGCAGCTATACAGTGAAGCTGGTGGTTAAAAACAATGGCTGCGCCGATTCGGTTATAAAAACAGGTTATATACAGGTGCACCGGCCGTCTGTGTCATTTGACAATTTGCCGGACAGCGGTTGTGTTCCTTTTACAAAAAAATTAGCCGCCATTCCTGATAGTACAGATAATATTACAGCTTACCGTTGGGATTTTGGCGATGGCCAATATTCAAACAGCAGCAGCCCTGCGCATGTTTATTCATTGCAGGGCGCTTATACCGTTTCGCTCATCAGCACCCATGCATCGGGCTGCAAAGACACTACCGTATTCCGCAACGCCATCAACACCGGTAATAAACCGGCCGCTGCTTTTACCGCGGATTCATTAACAGCCTGTGCACAGCCGGGCATACAGTTCAGGAACCTTTCTACCGGGGCAACAGACTGGCTGTGGGATTTTGGCGATAATGTACTTTCCACCGAGCAAAATCCCCGGCATGGGTTTGTAGATACAGGTTTTTTACCCATCCGGCTGATTGCCTTTAACCATGGCTGCGCAGATACAGTGAGGAAAGATCATTATGTAAGCATAAAGCCTGCTGTTGCAAAATTCAAACTTGATTTTGACTGTGCACATCCGCTTACTTTTAGCTTTCTCAATTTTTCGATGGGTGCAGAGAGCTGGCGCTGGGATTTTGGCGACGGCACCACTTCTGCACAATTCAACCCTGTGCACACTTATACAGATACAGGCTCATATTTTGTTTCGCTCAGCGTGGTAAATACCGCCACCGGCTGTAATTACTGGCTTGGTAAAAGCATACAGGTCGCAAAACTGTCGCCGGATTTCTCTGCCGCCGATTCATCTGTATGCAGGGGAGAAGAAGCTGTATTTACATCGGCTGTGGCCACGGGTAATGCAAACCGTTTTTTATGGGATTTTGGCGATGGCAGCACCGCCAGCACACTGGGCAATTCCGTTTCACATATTTATGATGAGGCAGGCGTTTATACTGTAAGGCTCATTGTAATTAACCTGGTTAATTGCCGGGATACGGTGATAAAAACAAATTACATTACAGTAAACGGGTTAAAGGCAAACTTTAACAGGAGTGCATTGAATGCCTGTGCCGGTGCCACTGTTGCCTTTAGCGACAGTTCTTTCACCGAAGGGGATAACAGGATACAAAACTGGCACTGGAATTTTGGGGACGGGCAAGCAGTTGATTATCCTGCGCCGCCTTTTACCCACACTTATAATGCACAGGGCAGCTTTTTGGTGCGGTTGAAAATAACTGACAATAACGGTTGCAGCGATTCAACTATATCAGATTTGCCTTTAACCATTACGAAAGTAAATCCCCTGCTTTTAGTATATGATACAGTGAAGTGCACCAGCAGCGGCGTGAGGTTTGTGGCGTCTTATACAGCACAGAATGCCAGCTATTATTGGGATTTCGGGGATGGTAATACCGCTTCTGTGCAAAGGCCTGTTCATAATTATACGGCTGAAGGCAGGTATACTATAAAGCTTCGTGTATCATACGGCGGCTGCTCCGATTCATCAATGCGTACCAATGCGGTGAAGATAGAAAATCCCACAGCAAAGTTTGTTATGAGCGATTCTTTCAGGAACTGCCCGCCACTTATTATACAGTTTACCAATCAATCGGCAAACGCAGCGGAAGAGCTGTGGGATTTTGGTGACGGCAGCACTACCACTGTGCACAACCCTTCACATTTTTATTCATACCCGGGCAGGTACACTGTTTCGCTCACGGTAAAAGGCGCCGGGGGCTGCAGCAGCAGTATGCAAAAGCAAGTGGTTGTAAATGGCCCCAAGGGCACATTCAGCTATACGCCGCTTACTTTTTGCGGCGTGGGCACCGCCACTTTCAGGGCACACACTGTTGATGCGGTTTCCTGTGTATGGGATTTTAATGACGGTAATATTCTGGTAAATACGGATTCAATTGTCACCCACCGGTACGATAATGCAGGCAGCTATTTTCCCAAGCTGATGCTGGCTGATGAAAATGGCTGCCGTGTGCCGATAAACGGGCGGGATAGCATACACATTGTAAATGTGTCAGCGCAATTTGATATTCCCAATACCACGCTTTGCGCCGGCGGGCATATCGTGTTTAATAATACAGGCAATACCAGCGAAAGCATCACCAGCGCTTACTGGGATTTTGGCGATGGATTTTATGCCACCAGCATTACAGCGCCCGGGCATGATTATGAAACGCCGGGCACCTATTATCCATCACTGGTAGTAACTACGGTACATGGCTGTACGGATAGCTTCACCGTGGCAGAGCCTGTAAAGGTTGCAGCAGCGCCGGACGTGAGCATCCGGTCAACAGGCAATGGCTGTGTGCCTTTGCAGCAGGTATTTACAGGAATCAATAATGGCGCTGTACCGGTTGCACAATGGCAATGGGATTTCGGCAATGGCAATACAGGCGCTTCACAAAACCCTCCTGCCCAAACATATAATACCGGCGGTAATTACAATGTAGTTTTAAAAGTGACCACCAATGAAGGTTGTGAAAGAACATTCAGTGGAACTATAGAGGCCTATTCCTTACCGTTAGTAAATGCCGGGGATGATAAAAGCATCCGGGCCGGCAGCGTTGTGGAGCTGATACCGGTTGTTTCACCTGACGTAGCAGCAGTACGATGGTCACCTACCGGGGATATTTTCAGGAATGAAGGAAATGGCATTACGGTAAAGCCTGCAACCACTACCGAGTATACCGTGGAAGTAGAAAATACCAATGGTTGTGCTGCCACCGACAGGATAACCGTGACCGTTAGCAATACCAATACGGCAGGAGATCTGTTTATTCCCAATACATTTTCTCCCAATGGTGATGGCGTTAACGAGGTGTTTTATCCAAGAAGCAGCGGCAGCATACAAATAAACAGGCTGAAGATACTGAACAGGGCCGGGCTGGTTGTTTTTGAAAAAATGAATTTTTATACCAACGATGCCGCCAATGGCTGGGACGGCACTTTGAGGGGAACCAGGCTGCCCGCAGATGTATATGTGTACATTCTTGAAATGCCCGGCAGCAACGGCAAACCTGTTATGCTTTCCGGTAATATTGCCCTGGTAAGATAAAAGTTATTCTTCCTCTTCCGCTATTTGCTTTTTGGTATAAATATTTATACTCACTTCCCAATTGGTATACGTGCTGGTAATGGCTACTTCGGCCACCATATCCTTATAGTGCCTGTCTTTTGTTTTTAAACGAAGGGTGCTGCTGGCAAAGCCTACATTTTCATCCACGGTTTCCAGCGTGCCTTCAAATGTGCCGCCTTCTATGCCTTTTACAGTGGTTTTCTTTACCTGCCCAAACAGTTTCTTATACGCCTTCAATGCTTCATCAAAGCTTTCACCGGTGTACATAGCAGCCTGCCAGCTGGCGGATTTGTCCTGCACCGAACGGTAGCGCATTACCCTGCACCCGATAGCGGCCGGCGGGCATGCTTTCGATCTGTACGTATCGGCATCCGCTTCGGCGGGTAATTTGTTGCCCTGGATGTTCAGGAAATTGTGTGTAAAATCAAGCACCACTTTGCTGATGGCATCGCTGAACAAAGCATCAGCCGAAGGTGTTTTGGCGGTAGTTGCAGAAGTTTGGGCTGTAAGAGAGAGACTTGCTGCTGCGGCAATAAGAAGGGATAAAATTTTTTTCATGCAGATGGATTTTATTTGCAATAATAAAACAATGCCATGATTTGCCGCTGCATTAACAAAGAAATAATCAATACTTTTATCAAAATTTATGATGCAATGAAAACAAAATTCATGTTATTCATTTTTCTTGTGCTGGCGGCATCATCTTCATCTTATGCGCAGGCCAAAAGCAACTATTTCAACGTGGTTTCCTCTTCTGTGCAAAGTGATGCAAACTATGGTGTGCTGCACATCAATGCCGACAAGCATGCAGTGCTGATAAGCACCATCATGGCCTATGGTGAAAATGTAAAAGGCCTTACCATACAGATCAACAATGGTTTCCCTTTTAAACTGGCGCCTTCGCAAACCGGTTCCATTCTAAACTATGTAGGTTCTACTTTAAACATAGTGCTGCAGCCCGGCGATAAAGCTACCGTGGAATTTATTACAGCAGCAAGAATTCCATCGTCAGTAAGACACCTGTATGCCGCCTGCGAAATAATAGAATAACCTGCAGCGTGGATGAAACGTTTTATTCGGCATCCCGTATAACTCGTGTAATCGTGTTCAAAAAAAATACATTTTACCCAATACAAATAAAACCAATGGAATTAAAAACGCAATTTGAAGAAGCTGTGGCCAGCAGCAAAACCCTGGGCGAAAAACCGGATAATGAAACCCTGCTGCAACTGTATTCGTTATACAAGCAGTCAACAGAAGGCGATGTTTCCGGTGAGGCGCCCGCTAACCCGTTTGACTTTATAGCGAGGGCAAAATACAATGCCTGGGAAACCCAAAAAGGAAAAACAAAAGAAGCTGCCATGCAGGAGTATATTGATGTTGTGACAAAGCTGAAAGCAGTTTAATTTTAAATAGTTTAATGAAGGGTGCTTGCTGTAAAAGCTCTTTACAGCAATTTAACCATTGAACAATATGGCCATTGGGTTATCTTGCAGCTTAAATCATTGTAAGTAATGCCTGTTAATAAAAATGCTGCTGTAGGGTTTATCTTCGTTACGCTGCTTATAGATATCATCGGTTTTGGGGTGATTATTCCTGTTGTTCCCACTTTAATATCAGACCTGAAGCACCTTAATGGCGACATGAGCCTTGCGTCCAAGTACGGGAGCGTTCTCACCTTTGCATTCGCAGGAATGCAGTTTTTATTTGCACCGCTTGTGGGCGGGCTTAGTGATAAATATGGGAGAAGGCCGGTGCTGTTATGTTCTCTTTTTGGCTTTGGCGTTGATTATATTTTTATGGCGCTGGCGCCCACTTATGAATGGCTGCTGGTAGGCCGCATTATTGCCGGCATCACCGGCGCAAGCATTATCACGGGCTTTGCCTATATAGCAGATGTAAGCAAGCCGGAGGAGCGGGCAAAAAACTTTGGCATTGTAGGCGCTGCTTTTGGTATTGGGTTTATTGTGGGGCCTGTTATCGGCGGGCTGCTGGGTAAGATTGGTGCAAGGATACCTTTTTACGCTGCTGCATCGCTTGCCTTGCTCAACTGGCTCTATGGCTACTTTGTGCTGCCGGAATCTTTATCAGCAGAAAACCGCCGCCCGCTGGATTTGAAACGTGCCAACCCGCTTGGCTCATTGCTCAACTTAAAAAAATACCCGGCCATCGGCTGGCTTATCGTATCAGCCACGCTGGTGTACATTGCTTCCCATGCAGTGCAAAGCAACTGGACGTATTTTGTCATCTTTCGTTTTGGCTGGGGCGAAGGCCTGGTAGGCGCTTCATTGGGCGTGGTGGGGTTGCTGGTGTTGATTGTGCAGGGCGTGCTTCCCAGGTTTGTAACTGCTAAAATCGGCAATGAAAAAAGTATCTACCTCGGTTTATTATTTTATACAATTGGTATGTTTTTATTTGGCATTGCCAGCAGCACCTGGATGATGTTTGCTTTTTTAGTGCCTTATTGTTTAGGCGGTATTGCGCAGCCGTCATTACAGGCGGTAACGGCAGGGCAGGTGCCGCCCAATGCGCAGGGCGAACTGCAGGGAGCCATGGCAAGCCTGCAAAGCGCAGCAGCTATCATCGGGCCGCTAATCATGAACAACCTTTTCTTTTTTGTTTCTCATCAAAGGCCGCGGGATTATTTTTGGGCAGGGGCGCCGTTCTTATTGGGTGCTGTATTGCTGTTTGCTGCTTTTATCATTGCATACAGAACCTTGCATATAAAGAAAAGGCTTGCTACTCCGGTCTGACCGGGATGATAAATATTTTGTTGCCACCCGGCGAGTTGATGTACAGGTAGATGTCCCGCCGGGAG
>JBEHYP010000158.1:0-7099 GCA_048498115.1 Bacteroidota bacterium
ATCACTTTGGGTGTATAGCGTTTCAGCACTGCCTGCAGCACAGCATAATGATATAAAAACGGTGTACCGTCACGCCCCACATTATAGCAGGAAAGCTGCAGGCTGTCTTCAATATACGTGGGTATATACTGCTGCTGTGCCCTTGAAGCGCCGAAGATCAGCACATCTGCTTTGGTTTCTTCCATTGAATAGCGGGTGCCGTACTCCCAGCCTGAAGACTGCCTTTTATAAAAAAACTTTAAAACGCTGCCGGCAATAAAATCTGCTGCCCATACCAATGCAATAAATAAAAAAATACGCAGCACATAATGCTGCCATCCTTTCTTTCTTACAATAGCTTCCTGCATGGTCGTTATTATTTAAAACTGGAAATAAATAAACTCGCCGCCGTCAAACACACCCGTCACCAAAATAATAATGATGAGCAGGCAATAATAGCCATTGCGTACCAGCCAGTATTTATTTTGCGACAAAGTAAAACGGTTATTGAAAAACTCTTTCTTAAACTCGTAAGCCGTCAGGTAAAAAACTCCCATCAGCAGGAACATCAGCATGGAAGGGCTGTCAAAAAACAACGGCCCGCTGAAGGAAAAAATCTTTTTTACGATAGACAAGGCATCTCTCAGACTATCAGCCCTGAAAAAAATAAGGGAAAAGCCGAAATAAGCAAACGTAAAAACAATACCTGCGCCGTCATTCAGCCATTTCGGTATCTTCTTTCTGAAATCTTTTCTTGCTTTGCGGGTAAAAATTTCAATAGAAAGAATAAACCCCTGCAAAGCGCCAAACACGATGAACGTCCAGTTGGCGCCATGCCAGAAGCCCAGCACCGTAAACGTTACAAACGATGCATAAATAACAGCCCACTTGCCCCAGTCCCTTTTTGCAATGGCAATGGGATTAAAAAAATAATCTGCAAACCAGGTAGACAAAGACATATGCCACTTTCTCCAGAACTCTGTAACCGACTTTGCCAGCAGCGGCCGGTTAAAATTCGGCATCAGCTCAATGCCCAGCATCCTGGCAAAACCCAGTGCCATATCTGTATAGCCTGAAAAATCTGCATACATCTGGAACACATACATCACAGCCGCAAACAGCAGGGTAATGCCTGAATGGTGCTCATGGTTATTGAACACGGCATTTACATAAATAGAAATCCTGTCGGCTATTACTACTTTCTTAAACAGTCCCCACAGCATTTGCTGTGCACCGGCAGCCACGCTTTCATAATTGAAAGATTTATTTACTTTCAGTTGCGGCAAAAAAAGATGTGCCCTCTGCACCGGGCCTGCAATAATCTTGGCAAAGAAAAAAACATAAGTGATAAAATGCCCGAAATGCCTTTCCGCTTTCTCATCGCCGCGTTTTATCTCTATTAAATATCCGATAGACTGGAAGGTGATATAAGAAATGCCCAGCGGCGCTGCAATATCAATTAAAAAACTATTGGTAATGTTTCGTTTTGAAACAAGGCTTATAACATCGGTAACAGTGGAGGTAAAAAAATTAGTGTACTTAAAAAACACCAGCAGCCCGATGATAACTGTTATCGTGGCAACAAAAATGGTTTTCTTCCTTTGCTCACTGGCAGCTTTTTCAATGGCAATGCCGGAAAAATAACTAAGCGTTGCCACAAACGCCGGGATAAAAGTATAGGCCGGCTGTGCGTATGCATAAAAAAAAGTGCTGGCGGCCAGCAGCCATACCCAGCGCCAGGCAAAAGGCAGCAGGTAATATACCAGCAGGGTGGCGCCAAAAAAAAGAAAAAACTCGATGGAATTAAAAATCATGTGCCCGGAATGGTTTTACAGGGGTGATTGATAAAAACGAAAATACACTATCCCTGCAACTTACTGCTGATACTATCTATCATTTCACCCACATTTTTCCAGCTTTGTATCTCTTTGGCGGCAAAGCGTATCTTAAATTTCTTTTCCACTGCCACCACCAGTTGCACATGCGTCAGCGAATCCCAACCTTCCACATCATCGGCGGTGCTGCTCTCTGTCAATTGCACACTGTCCTCGTCAAGCGTATCGTTAAACACATCATTTACCTGTTTCAATATTTCTTTTCTTTCCATAAACGTATCAATGATTTGTTTTAGTTAATTACTGTTTATTTATACTCCCCCTTCTTTCTATGAGCATTAAAGATTTCCCTGCCCTCTCCTTTAGGAGAGGGATGTAAGGTATTGCTTACTTAAGAACGTTGTTGGGGTGAGGTTGGTTCTATAAAAGTTTTTTTAGCATCATAACTATTTACATCCAGTACCCAGCCGCTGCCGTTTTCTGCAAAGCCTAAATTTTTATAATGGTCCCTCACCATCCCGTTCTTGGCAGTGGGGATATACTCGCCCTTTAAATACTTAAAACCATGCTGCCTGGCAGCCGCCACAATGGTATTCAGGGTAAAATCTTCCATACCTCTCTTCAGCACCCGGCAGCTCATCAGCCATGTATCAATAAAAGCAATATCGGCACTTTCTCTTTTCAAAATAATAATGCAGATAAGGCCATGGTCGCCAAACTTATCTTCCAGTGTAAACGTAAAAGGAATATAACTGCTGTTGGCAGCAATGGCTTCAATATCTGTTTCAATATAGCGCACCGTTCTTAAATTAAACTGGTTGGAGCGTTGTGACAGCTGCGCCACCCTCGGTGTATTAAACTTATTAAAAGGCTCTATCAGCGAAACCATCTGCAGGCTTTGCAAAAAATCATCCTCGCTGGTAAAGCTCTTTTGCAAGGCAGTGCGCTGTGCTTCCACCTGGTACTGCTTTGTCCTTTCGCTGTCTTCGGCAGAAAACGAAATCGTTTCAAAAAGATTCAAGCTGTACAAAAACTCAAGATATTCCGCGGGGTCTTCAGGCAGCTCAGGCACTGTAATGCCGGCAATATTCTCCTTTACCATATTCCGCTCAAAAGGGTTATCATCCAAAAACACCATCGAATCAAAACCGATATTCAATATGCTTTGTATGTGCCGGATATTATCAACCTTTGTTTCCCAGTTGGCAACAAACACGGCAATATCATCCAGCTTCAGCACCATATCCGGGTGCTTCTCAAAAGGCTCTTTGGCAGTGGCCTCGTTATTCTTGCTGCACACGGCAAGTATAATGCCTCTGTTTTTTAGCTTCTTTATCCAGTATTGAAATTCAGTGAACGCCTTGCCAATGCCCAGGCTGCCTACCTGTATATTCTCAATACCATCATCACCGATAATGCCGCCCCACAAAGTATTATCAAGATCAAGCACCACGCACTTCTTAAACCGCCCGTTCAGCGCTTTTACAATATCAATGGTCTGTGCCGCCACTGCCGGCAGCGCATCAAGGCTCAGCACCATTTCGGTATTGATATAAATGCTGCTTTGAAAAAACGAACGCTTGCCTTCCCGGTTCTGCACGGCAGAAATATCACACAAAAAGAAATCGGCATGATTAATGGAAAACTGCATCAGCTCATAATTCAGCTTTCGTAGCTGGAACAAAAAAGATGATTCCGTTTTATTGGCAAAATTGCCAAACACTGCATCGTTTATCTCGGTATAATTATAATAGATAACCTTTGCTTTCAGCTTCGATGTAAGCTGGCTGTAAATACTCTCCACCAATGCCAGCCTGTTGGCAGCCAAAGAAGCGTATGCTTCGGGCTTTAATTTGTTATAACTGCCCAGCAGCTTGTGCGCCGATTGAAAAATGATAACAACAGCAGGATTATACTCATACAATTCGCTGCCTTCGTCAAACACCTGCCTTTCCACCTGGCTAAAATCTGCTTCCCACACCTGCAGGTCAAGGCCTTCATCATACCCTGTTCCCCTCAAAGCCTGTGTCAAAAACTGGGTGGCGCTGTCGCCAAGCACAGCAACCTTTATCGCTGTCAATCCTGTAAAATCCTTCTTTAAATTCTTCTTTAGCTCGGCAAATGTGCGCATTATGTCTATGGGGTAAATGGGTTATTAACTAAAAGGCTTTTTCATCGCCTTTAAACACTTTATACACGGTAAGAAACAAAATCCTTATATCAAGCCATATCGTCCAGTTCTCAAGATACCACAGGTCTTCGTTCACACGGTTAATGATCTGCTCATTATCGGTTATCTCTCCACGCAGTCCGTTCACCTGTGCCCAGCCGGTAATGCCGGGCTTTAAGAATTGGCGTATCATGAATTGGTCCACCACTTTTGAATAATCGGTAGTGTGCTTTACCATGTGTGGCCTCGGGCCCACCAGGCTCATTTCGCCTCTCAGCACATTAATAAATTGCGGAAACTCGTCAAGGCTTGTCTTACGGATGAACTTGCCGATCTTTGTAATGCGTTTATCATTTTTCGTTGCCTGTTTTGTATCAGACTCCTTATTCACCGTCATGCTCCTGAACTTATAGCACCTGAATGTTTTATTATTCCTGCCCGAGCGCACCTGCGAAAAAAAGATGGGCCCTTTTGATTCTAGTATTATCAACAATCCCAATATCGGCACCAGCCACGAAAGAATGAACACCACCACCAGCACGCTGATGATAACATCCAGCGTCCTTTTCTTCAGGCGGTTGCCCACATCGTCCAGCGGTTCGCTTCTTAGCGACAGTACGGGCAGGTCTCTTACATAATTAATAATAACCGGCTTATTTACAAAAATTGACAGGTCGGGCACCACCTTAAAGCGTATGCACTCCGACTCTGCCTTATTCATAATCGTATAAATATCCTTATTCTGCTCCGGCGTAATGGTAGAAAAAATTTCCTGCACATCCAGGTCAATCGCCGTCTGCACTGCGTTCTTTATATCCGAAATAATAGGGTGGCGGGTAAGCTCCTGCACATTACTCTCATCTTCCACAAACCCCAGCAGGTGGGCATTAAAGCCCTCTTCCTCAAAATAATTCTCCAGCTTTTTGGCCGTTTCGTTATAGCCGATGATAAGCACCTTATTGGAAAGCTGGTTGCGCTTTCTTAAATAATTCTGTATGCCTAAATACAAAAAGCGGTTCAAAAAAAGGCTGAACCCGAAAATTACAATGCTCACCACGATGAAAAACCGCGATACCTCAAACTGCCTCGAAAAGAAAAGATAAAACAAAATGGCAATCAGCCACAGCAGGTACACCTGCGCCGTGCGCTTGGTAAAGCTTTCAAAATTAATGATGGTATTATCAGAATACGTTCGGCAGGCAAAGGCTATCACCAGCCACAGGGCGTTCAGCACTGCCCAAAACTTGATATACGAACCCGAAAAGCTGCCGGCTATGCGTTCTTCAAAAATAAACCTCGAAAGAAAAAAGGCAATATTCAGCGCCGCCAGGTCTAATGCGATAAGTATCTTTTGTAAATAGCTCTTTAACTGTTTGTTCATACGTCATTACCTGTTGGGCCCTGCGCCGGGCCACAAATAATTAAAATCAGCAATAAAACGAAGTTACGGCTCTGTTTATTATAAAAAAAACCGGTTGTATAAGGGCACTTTCCAGGGCATAAGCCAAAATGCCCGCAGCAAACCTACTGCTCATACCGCTTGCCATGCCTGATGCTCCTCAGCTCCAGCAATTGGTACAATGCATAAGCTACCAGGAAAATAATCAGGTATGCAGATAAAACGCCCGCCAAAAGGTTCAGGTGCACATACCGGGTATGCAGGCTGAAAAAATTAATCAGGTTGGGCAAAAAGGGCTGGTGAATCAGGTAAATGCTGTAGCTGATTAGTCCGGTAAACGATAAAAACTTCCCCACCGGTTGCCGGTTATCCAGGTACTTCAGGATAGATGCGCTGTACAGGCAGGCTTCAATCAATGCAACACACGAAAGCGTTGCCGCAATGGGAACAAGATACCTGGTTACGGAAAAAACCTTAAAAACATAAATCAATACATAAAACAGGAGCAGCCACCTTGCCGGGCGGTTAAACAATCTTTTCCCGGCATAATACCTTTCCGCCAAAAAAGCGCCGAGGCACCATACAGCCCATATCCTTGCTACAAATGCTTCATACACCAGGGAATGCTTATTAAGCACAGCGCCTGCCACTGCCCAGCCGATGCTCAGCAAAATAACAAGCACCGTTGTTTTAGGTGCACCCAGGCGCTTTCGCAAAAACAAATACAATGGATACAGCGAATACAGCTGCGCCTCCAATGCAATCGTCCAAAAGCTTGGATTAATGCCAAAAAAAGTTCTGTTGCTGAGGTTATGAACTAAAAATACATGAGCCAGCAGGTCAGTGATACCGCCTTTTGAAAGGTCAAGCTGGTTTACGTAAAAAAACAGCAGCACCAGCAAATAGGGTGGGTATATCCTCCAAAAGCGCTTGTTGAAAAAAGACCGCCACCCAAAGCTCTCCTGGTTCTGCAGGTAAATAAAATGAATTAAAAAACCGCTCACTGCCAAAAACAGCTCCACGCCCATCCAGCCCTGTGCAAGGGGGTTAAAATTCAGTAGCAGCGACCGCCCGTCATTAACATTGAACAAGCCATTGGCCGAATACGTCTTTACTTCATAGCCGGGAAAAATTACCGAGAGCGTATGGTACCACAATACCAGCAATATGGCAATGCCCCTCACAGCGTCTAACTTTCCTAAATATATTTTGGTCATGGTTTATTATGGGCTGTCTTACGGTCTTCTTTAAAAGCACAAGCCATGCCGGCAAAAATTATAAAGATGGCAATGCTTTTAGCTATCATTAAAGCATAATGCTGGCACGTAAATATAAGCAACTCCGGTGCACTTAATAATAAGGGTAATGTATTTACTTTAATGCATACACTTCCGGCTGCTCAAAATACAAAGTCACAACCGGATGTTTGCACTATGCAGAACTGGATTATAAACCGATAACAGTTGCCCGGTAATTATTTATATCAACTAAACCGGTATATCTTGAATCTAGCGAATTATCTCTGTTATCTCCTAAAACAAAATATTTATCTGGAGGTACAATGAGCGGCCCAAAATTATCAGTATTCCAGTTTTTATGATACACTGCCTGTATGGCTGTATCTACTTCTGATTTGGGTGCAATGGCTCTTTTTAATTGAAGATGGTGGTTGATAATAAAAGAATCTGCTATTGAGATAAATATTGAATCGCTGGT
>JBEHYP010000159.1:0-6884 GCA_048498115.1 Bacteroidota bacterium
CGGGCATTATCATACGGCAGGCGTTCCCGGCAGGCATGAGATTAATGAAACACAGGAACTGAATTATCCTGCCATCATCAAAGCCATTACAGAAACAGGTTTTAAAGGTCATATAGCGCAGGAGTTCATCCCGACAGGAAAAGATAAGGATGAAAAAATTGCTGCATTGAAAGATGCGGTGAAACGGTGTGATGTATAAAAATAAAATTCAATAATAAATTTTGCCATGCCTGAAAACAATTTGTACGATGCCATAGTGATCGGTTCCGGTATCAGCGGCGGATGGGCTGCCAAAGAGCTTACTGAAAAAGGGCTTAAGGTTTTAATGCTGGAACGTGGCCGCAATATCGAGCACGTAAAAGATTATGTGAATGCAGCCAAAGATATTTGGGAGTTTCCGCACAGGGATACGCCCACGCAGCAAATGAAAAAGGATTATCCCGTGCTGAAAAGGGATTATCCTTTGTGTGAGTCCACCTTTGGCATGTGGGCCAATGAAAAAGAAAACCCTTACACGGAAGAAAAAAGATTTGACTGGTACAGGGCTTACCATACAGGTGGCCGTTCATTGCACTGGGGGCGGCAGAGTTACCGCTGGAACAAGTGGGATTTTGAAGCCAACGCAAAAGAGGGCATTGCTATTGACTGGCCGATACGCTATGATGACCTGGCGCCCTGGTATAGCTATGCGGAAAAATTTGCCGGCATACAAGGAAGCAAAGAAGGCCTGGAAGTATTGCCTGATGGCGAGTTTATGCCTGCAATGGAAATGAACGTGGTGGAAAAGGATATTGCTGCAAAGATCAAAGATCATTACAAAGGCAAGCGCCACATGTTCATCGGCCGCAGCGCCAATATCACGGAGCCGCACAATAACAGGACGAACTGCCAGTACCGCAACCGTTGCTGGCGTGGTTGTCCCTTTGGAGGTTATTTCAGCACGCAATCTGCTACATTGCCTGCTGCCATGAAAACGGGCAACCTTACAATGGAAGTAAATAAAATCGTAACCAAACTTATTTACGATAAAGATAAAAAGCGGGCCACCGGTGTGGAAGTAATTGATGCAGAAACAAACAAAACGTATGAGTACAAAGCCAAAATAATTTTTGTGAATGCTTCTGCATTTAACTCTGCATGGATACTGATGAATACCGCCACCGGTATATGGCCAGATGGATTGGGCAGCAGCAGTGGTGAACTGGGGCATAATATCATGGACCATCATTTCAGGGTAGGCGCCAGCGGGAAAGTGGAAGGATATGAAGACAAGTACATTTATGGGAGAAGGCCAACGGGCATCTATATCCCGAGGTTCAGGAATATCTACGATGATAAAAGAGATTACCTGCGTGGCTTTGGTTACCAAGGTGGCGCCGGCCGTGGCCGCAGCGGCCTGTGGGATATAGCTGAGTTTACTATTGGCGCAGACTTGAAAGAAGCTTTGAGTGTGCCCGGTAGCTGGAGCATGGGAATGACGGCCTTTGGTGAAATGCTGCCTTACCACGAAAACAGGATAACACTTGATAAAGCAAAGAAAGATAAATGGGGGCTGCCTGTACTGTCATTCAACGTGGAAATAAAGGAAAATGAAATAAAGATGCGTAAGGACATGGCGGATGATGCAGCGGAGATACTTACCAATGCCGGCGTGAAAGATGTAAGCACATTTAATAATGAATATGCACCGGGCATGGGCATACACGAAATGGGAACGGCCCGTATGGGAAGGGATACTAAAACATCTGTGCTGAACGGGCATAACCAGGTATGGGATGCGTTGAACGTGTTTGTAACAGACGGCGCCTGTATGACAAGCGCTTCCTGTGTAAACCCATCGCTAACATACATGGCATTAACAGCAAGGGCGGCTGATTTTGCGGTGAATGAATTAAAAAAAGGAAACCTGTAATTTTAATTATGAGTTATGAATTGGCATTGTTCAATCACTCATAATTCATAACTCATAATTCATAACTTTTTTACCATGGAAAGAAGAGAACTCATAAAACAAATAGCGCTGCTTACCGGTGGCGTATTCGTTGGTGCCGATTTGTTTTTAACAGGATGTAAATCCGGCGCAAAAATAGAAGCAGGCTTTACGCCGGCGAGTGTAGCACTGCTGGATGAAGTAGGAGAAACTATTATCCCTGCTACAAAAACGCCCGGGGCCAAAGCTGCACAGGTAGGAGAGTTTATGAAAACCTTTGTTACGGATTGTTATACCGAACCGGAACAAAAAGTTTTTACTACAGGCATTGTGCAATTAGATGAAGCCTGCAATAAAAAATACGGCCAATCATTTATGGATTGTGATGCTGAACAGCGCAAAGCATTTTTACTGGATTTGGAAAAAGCAGCAAAGGCATTTAATGAAAAAGTGAAGCAGGACAATGAAGGAAAAAAAGACGAAGAAAAAATACCGCAGCATTATTACACGATGATGAAGCAATTGACACTGTTTGGTTTTTTCACTTCCAAAACCGGCGCTACAGAAACACTGCGGCACGTGCCGGTGCCGGGTAAATACGATGGCGCTTATCCTTACAAAAAAGGAGACAGGGCCTGGGCTGAAGGATAATTATACACGCTAAAACGATATATTATGGACAGAAGGAATTTTTTGTTGAATACCGGCATCACAGCAGCAGGCATCCTGGCAGGCTGTGATATAAAAGCAGCGGTAAATGTGCAGCATAAAACAAACCAGTTGGTCGGGTTGCAGTTGTATTCCCTGAGGGATGAAATAAAAATGGGGTTGGATAAAGTATTGGAAAAAGTGGCTGCTGCAGGTTATGACAGCGTGGAGATGTTTGGCTTTAACGCTGCGGATGGCTATTTTAAAAATAGCCTTGCAGATGTGGCTGCATGGCTTAGAGATAATAAGCTTGTTTCACCCAGCGGCCATTACAGCCTTGATCTGTTTGACAAGAACGGACAGCAGGTAATAGAAGCTGCTTTGGCACTGGGGCACCAGTATGTAGTGATCCCCTGGCTGCCGCCGGAGCAAAGAAATTCCCTGGATGATTATAAAGTGATCGCTGAAAAAGTAAACAAAGCAGCATTGCTTTGCAGGGATAATAAGCTTAAGCTGGCTTATCACAACCATGATTTCGAATTTAAAAAATATGATGGCGGAACATGCGGGTACGATATTTTACTGAAAAGATTTGATAAGGAACTGGTGGATCTTGAACTGGACCTGTACTGGGTACAGTTTGCAAATGAGAATGCTGTTGAAATATTTCAGCGGGCACCAGGAAGGTTTAAAATGTGGCATGTAAAAGACATGCTGGAAAAAGAAAAGGCCCAAACGGAAGTTGGCTCAGGTATAATTGATTTCGCCACTATTTTTAAAAATGCAGAAACGTCCGGCATGGAGTATTTTTTTGTGGAGCAGGAAAACCTGCCTGTGCCGGGTGATGCCAATATTAAAAAGAGCAACACCTATGTAAGGGAAAACCTGTTGCCTCTTTTAAAATAATTGTATGGATGTAATGAAAGCAGGCCGCAAGCCTGCTTTTTTATTCTTTTGAAAGTACGTTGATCAGTGAATCTTCCACCGGCGTTTTAATTTTTATAACTTCATGAGTGTTTTCATTGGGTATTGTCATTGACAAAACATACTGCTGTATTTTCCACTCATTATTTTGCTTTACCAGCACGCCGGAGCCCCTGCATATTTTCATTTGTGTGTTCAGCAGTTCATCAAACCAGGCAAGGCCCGGTTGTTCACTGAAATAAATATTGCGTTGCAAGGCAGTAAAGTGCCAGGTCGTTTTTTTGTCAAAATATGGTTTTGCCCATACCATAAATTTTTCTTTGTTCCAGTACTCTGTGGCATCTGTGCCTATAAAAACAGCATTGCCGGTAAAATAATTAAAATAACGGTTATAATCCGCCTGTGCAGCGGCAATGTTAAAAGAATCGAGCATAGCTGCTATTGCTTCCTTTTCTGCTGAAACGGGGGCAGGATTTTGCACTGCGTTTGTATTATCGCTGCCGGGTTTTGTATTGCAGGAAAACAAACAGGACATTAGTATAATGATGAGCAATTGGATTACCGGTTTCATTCTGCCAATTTTTATTTTTACCGCTCTTAAATTAAGTTATTTTTATGTGTGGTTTAAATTTTTTGTTATCGCTGTATCCTTCCATCTTTATCCAATATTTTGCATACAATGAAAATTGTCCCCGATGAATATCGTTATTACAGACGGCCATACGCTTAATCCCGGCGACCTTAGCTGGAAAAGTTTTGAAGCAGCGGGCAGGCTGGATCATTATGACCGCACCCAGCCTTTTGAAACCATTGCAAGAACCTTTGATGCAGACATCATTATCACCAACAAAATCATTATTGATGCAGATGTGATAGCAGCCGCAAGCCATTTAAAAATGATAGCAGTAACAGCCACAGGCTATAATAATGTGGATGTGGAAGCTGCAAAAAAGAAAAACGTAATAGTATGCAATGTACCGGGCTATGGCACGCAATCAGTGGCGCAGCACAGCTTTGCACTGCTGCTTGAACTGGCAAATAATGTTGGTGTCAATGCTGCCAGCGTAGCCCGGGGCGAATGGATTGCCGCCAAAGACTGGTGCTACAGCGTGCAGCCCATCATTGAGATAAACGGGAAAACCATTGGCATCATCGGTATGGGCAAAATAGGAAAACAGGTAGCAGCCATTGCCTATGCGTTCGGCATGCAGGTGGTTTACCATGGCGGCAGGGCCGGTGAAGAGTATTGTAAAAATGTAAGCCTGTACGAAGTTTTTATCCAAAGCGATTTTATTTCACTGCATTGCCCGCTTACAGGCGCCAATAAAGAATTTGTGAATAAAGAATTGCTGGGGTTGATGAAGCCGTCCGCTTACCTCATCAATACCGCAAGAGGCGGGTTGATAAACGAACGGGAGCTGGCACAGGTATTATATCAAAAGAAAATAGCAGGCGCCGCTTTAGATGTATTAAGCACAGAACCGCCGGACAAAAACAATCCTTTGCTGTCATTGCCCAACTGCATCATCACACCGCATAATGCATGGATGAGCATGGAAGCAAGAAAGAGGATAATGGACATTACAAAGGAAAATATCACTGCCTTTATCAAAGGCACACCGCAGCATATAGTGAACGGCTGATGGCTTAGTTCACTTTTTTTACCGTAACAACATACACCGGGAAGTGATCACTGTATCCGTAATTATAAGTATTGCCGTTCCAGGTACGCTTGCTGTACCCTTTGTATTTGCCCGTTTGTTCGATCATAAATTCTTTTTTGAACACCACGGATTTAAGATACCGGTAGCCGCTTTGTTCTTTGGACAGCCATGCACCGGATATCATTACCTGGTCAAACAAGCCCCAGGCATCCTGGTAAGGCGAAGTGCCGATGCCCTGTTTATAAAAATCAACCCAGGGATTGAACAGCCCGGTGGTGGAAACATCCTGCTGCTTTCCTTTTGCGCCCAGTACTTTTGCAACGCTTGGGCTTACCGGGTCATCATTCAAATCACCCATTACCACTATTTTATAATGGGGGTTAATGGCCAGCACTGAATCCATCCTTATCTTAACAACATTGGCCGCTGCTGCCCTGCCCGGCGCCGATCTCTCCTCGCCGCCCCTCCTGGAAGGCCAGTGGTTTACGAAGGCAAAAACGGTATCGCCATCCAGTACGCCTTTTACATATAAAACGTCCCTGGTGAGGTATGAATCTTTGGCGCCGCCCGGCAATGTCACAAAATAGGGGCGGCTTTCCAGCACGGTAAAATATTTGGGGTTATACAGAAAGCCCACATCCACGCCCCTTACATCGGGAGAGTTATAGTGGACAATTTTCAGATTCCTTTTTTGCAAAAGCGGGTGGTTGACCAAATCGTTCAGCACCGTATCATTTTCCACTTCGGCCACGCCCAGCATGGCAAGGCCGTCCGGGGTTATATCAGTACCCATTTGGGAAATAACCGTGGCAAGGCGCTGCACTTTGTCCCTGTAAACAAACGTATTGTAGTTATGTATGCTGTTCGGCAAAAATTCTTCATCATCCTTGAACGGGTCGTTGATGGTATCGTAAAAATTCTCAAGGTTATAAAACCCTATTAATGATACCCGGTAATTGGATTGCTGGGCATTGGCAGTAGCGGCAAGCAATACCGCAAAAAATAAAACGAGTGTTTTTTTCATAATATATACTAAAAGTAGTTGGTAAAGATAACCAACGCTGCTTTTTGATTTGTTAAAGAATGCAGTTTTTTTATTAATAAATCATTATTTTCACACATTTTGTAGTTTGGGTAGTTTTAAATCCAATTCTACACATACCTTTACCTGCTTTTTAGAAAGAGGTGTTTTTATATTAACTAATTATTTATGAGAATTACGATTAAACAGCGTTTATTAACTGCTGTACTGGCCTGTTCGGTTTTCTCCCCCGCCTTTGCACAACCGGGGGCACCGCAAGATTCTGTTGCTATAAAAAAGACAGACAGCCTGTACAATGATATCAAGGATAATGTGCAGGACAATATCCCCACTGTATCGCTTGATGAAAATGACCAGGGCGATGGCAGCGGTCAGAGTGTTTCATCCGTATTATCTGCAGGGCGTGACCCGTACTACAATGCAGCTTCCTTTAATTTCAGCGAAATGCGTTTCAAGATACGGGGCTATGACAATGATTATTTCAGTACATTTTTAAACGGCATCCCGATGGATAACCTGGACAATGGCTTTACGCCCTTTGGCCTATGGGGCGGTCTAAATGACGTAATGAGGAACAGGGAAGTAACTTACGGCCTGAGTCCCGGGTCATTTACTTTCGGCGATATCGGCAGCAATACCAATATTGACGCGAGGGCAAGCTCGCAGCGCAAGCAAA
>JBEHYP010000160.1:0-6859 GCA_048498115.1 Bacteroidota bacterium
CACTGCCTCCGGCGGTATAGTTACCCTCAGCCTTCCCATTTCATCCTACACATAGTAGGTGCACAGCCAGCCTGCATGGCCGGTAGCAGGGCTGGCAGCCAGCTGCGTTTTGGTAAGGATGGTGCGGCCCAGGTTGTCCGTGTAGGTTATGGCTTTAATGCCCCGCTCGTCTGTAACCTGTTGCTTTACCAGTGTGCCGGCAGCATAAAAGCCCCATTTTACAGGCCTGTTGTCTTCGCTTGTATTGCTTATGGTCCACAGCACCACGCTGTCTGCCGCTGTATTGGCCATGCTGGTGGCGCTGATGCCCACGTTGCTGCCGCCCCAGCTATTGCCCTGTGCCAGTGTTTTTACAGGAATATTCAGCGGGGAGCCGTCAAAAAAGCTTTGTGTGTAATTAATGCTTTCATTGGAAAAAAGGCCTTTATAAAAACTGCTGTCCTGCTGGAAAGGGTTGGTCTTAAAGGCGCCGTCATTGGCAGTGGATGCAAAGGGCAGGTACTGCACCGGCGTTCTGCCAAATGCATCGTACAGGGCTGCCTGCACATCGTCTTTTTTAGCAGGGCTTTGTTGTTTAGCTACAGTTTGTACAGGCCGGCCGTACCCATCGGCATAAGTGGTCACAGCGCTTACTTCTTCCACCAGTGCAGCCATGCTTAGCTGGGCCGTATCTGTGGTGGGCTTTAAGGCGGTGAACTGCCGCATATAGTTCACGGCTGCATGGGTATAGGCAGCAGGCAATTTTTTCGCCGTAGCGGCAGGGGTGCTGCTGCTGTTGGGAATGTTTTGACTGAAAGAAACTTTGCCCAAACACAGGCAACCGATAAAAATAAAAATACGGTTATACATTACAGTCTGTTTTTTTGTTATTGGGTTTTGCCGTTACGATGCGGCCTTCACAAACACCTTCTCTCTCTTATGGTTCTGATGGTGTTTCTATAGCCTCCTTTATTTCATTGCCCAGCGGGCTTACGGAGCCTGCAAACACGCCCAGCGGCCTGCCGCCGGCATCTATCAAAAATTTACTGAAGTCCCCCTGCGGCACGGCGCTTATCCTTGTATTCTGCTCCTGGCTGGCCAGCCATTGAAAAAGCGGCTGAGCAGTACCGTTACTGTCCGTTCTTACTTTCGTTTTTTCCGCAATGATATAATGAGCATCATACGTATTGCGGATATCATTGCTTATCTGAATGCTGGTGCCGGGCTCATGGCCAAAATCGTTGCTGGGAAACACGATCACCACCAGGCTGTCCTTGTACTGCTGGTACAGCTGCTCCAGCTCGCCATACTGCCCCGCATGGCTGCTGCCGGAAGCCGTATTGACAATTAATATCTTTTTCCCTTCAAAGGAGGCCATGCTGACCGTACTGCCGTCTGCGCCGGTAAAAGAAAGGGTGTAAACTGAAATGATCTCCATTATTGCAATTGCTGCTATTGAAATTATTTTTAACATACACTGGTTTTTATTTTTATTAATCAACTGCGCAAAGGTCTGCTACAGTACAGGAACTTGCATGAACCTCGGTATAGTTGCCTGATATGCTGTGGTCGCTCCAGCACCAGTGATAAGTGCACTCCCACTGGAATACACCGTTTATCTTTTTGTACACACTGGAGGTGTACACCTTAATGCCGGTTTCACAAACACAGTTAACCAATTTTACATTAGGGCTTACCGGGCAGGCAGGCGGACACGTTACACAATCTGCATAAGCAGTGTACCTAGTTGTATTAAAAGCAGTACTGTAAGGGTTAATATCTATTTCCTGTTTGTCTATTTTGCCATTGAAAGGTAACTCACAATGTTGGTCACCGGTAAGTACCCAGTTAGGTAATACACTGATCACCTTTGCACTATCTGCTAGTTCATATTTTTTTATCACATTGCGGTCTTTGTCCCTCACCGTTTTTAACCTGTTAAGAAAATCATACTCATAATAGGTAATGGTACTGTTGGCATCGCAGGTGCTGCTGATACCTGCTACCGGGTGCCAGGTGGTAGTTTGCATATTGGCATCTTCCGGGTACAGGCGCAATTCATCAATCACTGCCGTGCCGCTGATGGTAACGGACGTTTGTCCTGAAAGAGTTTGTGTGTACAAGGTCCACCCGTTCTGCGTAGCGATGGAAGTAACATTCTGGGCATTTGTAATACTTACTGTTCCCCCGCCGGTTTTCCAGTAACTGATGATATAAGTAACAGAAGCCGTCAGGCCTGTTTTACGCACCGTGTCTTTTGTAAGGTTATAGCTCCTGCTACCGGTTATACCGCTGTTCAGCACTGCGCCGCTGTCAGGGTATGACCAGTTTCCCTTAGCTGAATCTTCAAAGCTGCTGTATGCCGCATCTGCAATTTTAGCATTGCTGATCGCAGCTGTTATCCGTGAACCTGCATAGTCATAAATCATGGCGGCGGGCTGCCCCGTAAGGGCACTGGACGTTTCAAGCAGGTTACCGATGCTGCTGTACTGCGTAAAATCCTGTTGTTTTATAAAATAGCTGCTGTTGCGTACCAGGAGCGACGGGCTAAAGCTGCCTATGGTGGCCTGCGGCACGGGTGTGTTGGCTTGCAGCGCATATATTGCCAAAGGTTTTACGTGGCCTGTTCCCAACTGCACAAAATCACTTATCTGGGCGGAAAGTATACGGGGCGTTGCATCACCTGTTATCCAGTCTTCGCTGCTTACAATGGCATAGATGCCACTGTCCTTCAGCTTGCCAATCACCCCGCCCAGCGTATAATTATACGGGTAATAAAGCCGCTTTTCCAGCGATAAGCCACGGGTTTTATCGTAATCCGTAATTGTTTTTATCAAGTTGTAATTAGTATCATACTGAAATGATTTTTGCGAAACAGAGGATGATCCATTTGGGTGGAAAAAGCTGTCAACTGAATTGGTAAGGCTTGTCCAGCCTGTTTCCGGGTAATACAGTTGCCCGGTATAACTCTGGCCCGAACCAGCTCCATTATTAATGGCATTACCAAATCTTACCGATGCAAAATTGGTATCGGCTACTAATGTATTTACAACACTGTACGTGTTAGTGGTTACCTGCATCTTTGTTCCTGTGCTGTCATATACATAAATCCGCCTGGGTAATCCTACAGCCCATTGCCTTTTTGAAACAGGCACATAAGGATAGGCAGGACTTTCCATATTGAGCCCGGCATCCTGCAGATCAGTATATTCATACACTTCTTTGCCAAGGTTCCGGAAAGCGCTTCCTTTTAACACTTCAACCCGGCTGTACCCTGCTGAGCCGCCACCGGTAAAATCAAAATCATTGATAGCTTCGCTTGAAATAATAGTTTGCGTACTGGTAATAACCCCTGGATTTGTAGCATAATTGACAGTGGGATATGTATAACTGTATAAAGGAACGTTACCGATAAAGCCGGAACTTTTTCCGCTTGTTAACACATATTTGTAGGTGCTTACAGTATCCGTAGTATTTGTAACAGGGTCAAAACGGCTTATCTGCTTAATACGGACACCTCCCACAAGTGAAGTATTGCCTGAAGCTGCAGACTGGTTATTCCAGGTAATTACCAAAGGCAATGCGCCTGTAGCAGTAGTGCCGGCAGTGAGGCTTGTTTTAAAAAGGCAGCTGCCATTGGGTATATTGGCCGTGATGCTGCCCATTCCTTTATAAAAAATATCAAAAAGAGAAACCGTGCCGGTGGCGTAAGTAACGGTTCCTGCCGTATTGGTAACAGTATAAGTAAGGCTGCCCCCACCGGTAAAAGGCAGTGTTCCCAGCCTGTAGAAGGTATTGTTAAATATTATCCTGAAATTGGTATAGGTGCTGAATAGCTGGTTAATGCTGATGGATGTTTGTGTGGCCGAAGAGGCATCTACCGAGATAGTCTGCGCCGCAATGGTGGAAGGCTGCACATCATTGTTTTCAAACTGGTAATAGGTTTTCCCGCCAAACGGGTTGGTTATTGAAGCGATGGTTCCCGCAACAGCCAGCGAAGAAGGGGTCCTGTTGGCGCCCGTATATACACCACTGACTGTTGGAACAAAATCATTGCTGTTATTTGCCCCGTTGTAATATCCCCAGTGATCTTTCCGGTTGTCTTCTTTTATTGTATATGGCGAATTTTTTATAGCAGGGGTATTGTATTTAAAAGCAAAACCCGGCGCTTCACCTATTGCAGTAAAATAATTTAGCCCCGTAAGGAACCTGCCCTTATTTATACCAATGCCTGCGGTGTCCCATTTAAAAATATAGCCGTACCTGAAAACAGAGTCATTATACCGGATTGTTTGTAACCATGCGTTATAGGGACTGTCAGGAGGATTATTATATATAAAAGAGACCGTTTTGTTACCCGGTAAAGTAATAAGCGAGGGCAGCTTTATTTCAGCATACGCTACTGTACCGCTGGTACTGCTGCTGTCACTGTGTTTATTTACAACCCCGGACAGTGTGTCCGTTTGGAAGATACTCCTGAAACTTTGTTTTGCATCAATATAAGAAAATGTAAGGGTATCTGTATTAAAAGGAGATATAATCTTTGAAAGGTACCACGCAGAAGGGTACCTTCCCCTTGTAGCGCCATTCGGCGCAGGAATCATTGAATAGTATTCATATTCAACATTATCAAAAATATATTTTACGCCATCTTCGGCTGTAATTGTAAAACTATTTATTGTAGTGGTATCAAATACCGACCACACGCCGTTAAATTTAGTTCCCAGAACATCATCTATTACAAATGACCGGCTATATGTAATTTTTAATTTAGATGCCGGTACTGTTATAATTTTTTTATTCTTGCCGATATAAAATTTGCCGGCCCGCCCGTTAATGTTAAACTGAAAAACATCCTGTTCAGCATCCCAGGTACCCACGTTCCCAAAGTTTGCGGCAGCGTAAAAATATCTTGAAGCAAAATTCCTTGTATCGGCAGGAAGACAGGGGCTAAACAAAAAAGTTGTCCAGTCAATATCATCCGGCTTTCCCCTTACTGTCCGCACTATATATCCCCCTGTATTTAAATTCCATCCAAGCCCTGCAGACGAAGGCGGTTCGTTTAACTTAATACCACCGGCATAATAGTCAAGCGACATGTTTAATTTAATACCATTTTGCCCCTCGTAGTTAAAAACAGGTATTGAAATGGAAGGTATGCCTGTAAAAGGGTTTACCTGTACAGCTTCTTCACGGCTTTGGGAAATTGAACCACCGCTTACAGGGGGAGCAGCCTGCCCATATAAAACGGATACTGAGCAGAAGGCTATTATACAATTGGCAAATAAATATTTTCTCTTCATAACCTATTAATGCTGGTTTAAAAAATGTATGCTATCCTGAACTTTACCGGCGATGTTTCAGGCAATTGCCGGTAGCTCAAAAAATCCCAGAACAGCTGCACTTTGGTTTTTTTATAAAATTTTGATTTGGCTGAAATAACTTTACTGATACCGGCAAGCCCGCTTTGGTGCCAGTTATTCGTGTTCTCTTTTCCATATTGTTCCAGTAGCGGGGGCTGGTAATTATATTCAAACCCGCCGCCTGCATAAAAGCTGCCCTTTAGTTTATATTCTGCAAATGAACGCAACCCGGTACCCTGTATCGTAAATTTTATTTTGGTTATGCTGCTGCCCCAGCCGAGCTTGTATGAAGCGCCGATGCCAATGCTTGCTTTATCATTTAGTTTATATGCGGCTGTCAGCGCTATGTCTGTAGTAGTGGGAAAATAACTGCTGCTTCCCTGCGATTGAAAATTAATACCGGTCTCGATCCTTTGTAAAAATGTTTTTGTTTTTTGCCGGTTGGGCTTAAACGCACCCACCCTGTCATCCACATCTGCCCCGCCGGCGCCCAGGCTGGCTATTTTATTTTTTACAGTATTTAATTGTTCTTTGGCAGCGCTTATATTTTGCTGCAGGATGTTTTGCGCATCAGGGCCGCCCGAAAGAATTTGTGATTGCAGCACAGAGGAAATTTCATTGCGGGTTTGCAGCCCTTCAAGGCTGGGAGTGCCGGCACTCCTGCCACTGCCAAACAGGGATGCAAGCATACTGTTTTGCTGAAAAAATTCTTTAAAAGCAGGGATGCTGTTTAAAACTGCGGCAGCGGCTTCCTCCGTCTTTTTGCTGTCACTAAAAATTTCTTTGTAATTCCTGAGGGTCTCTGAATAATAATATACTTCTTTATTCATCCTGCCGAGGTATTTGTTTTTGCCGAGCAGGATGAAGCTTTGGTCAATGAGCTGTTTCTTGCGCTCTTTAATAAATTGCTCAACGGCATCTGTGCTGTCTGCCGCTTTATTCAGCTGCTTTACTTTTTCGCCAGTCCCTTTTATCTTTTGTTTTACTGAACTGTCTAAAAATTTTTCCTGGCACTCCAGGTATTTTATATTGGTAGTTAATTCATCCCTGTATTTATCATACTGGCTGTAATATTGAAGCCCTGTGGCTTCACCCTGCTTTATTTTTTGCAGCAGGCCGGCAAAGGTGAGCTGGCTGTTGCCAAAAAGCTTATTGGCAGCTTCGGGGCTTAACTTTTCCAGCGAGGTTTTTATTTTGGTTTCCCATTTGCCCAGCTTCTCTAATGTGCGTTCCGTTTTTTTGCTGATGCGGCTGCTGTATTTATCAACTTTTTTGTCAATGGTGGAAATATATTTCGCAGGGATTTGCTGCAGGGCTGCCGGTGTGCTGTCGCTTTGGGCAAAGAGCGGGCCGCAGCACAGGAGTGCTGCTGTTGCAAATAGTATGGTACAAAGCCTGGCCATAGATTATACAATGAAACACAAGACACAGGTGCCCTCAGGAGCCGCACAGGAAAAAAGAAAAAGAAAACAGGGTAATGATTCCAGGCACAGTTTAAAAAAACTGCCGGGTTAAAT
>JBEHYP010000161.1:0-6449 GCA_048498115.1 Bacteroidota bacterium
TTTAATGGGTTAATTTTTTAAGCATTTCGATTGGTTTACATTCAATGGTCCAGCCTTGGGTCATTGGGTTCAAAAGCTGCGATAAAATCGGGTGTTGGCGCAATAAAGCCCCAGCCCAGTAAAGCGCAAAGCCCGTTACCTGTTCTCGGTGAGGTATTCGATTGGTGATCGTACGCAAAAATTACTTCGTTCTCAGCATATTCCCGGGCCACGCTGAAATTATCAAAGTAATTGGCATCTAAGCTGTAGTAGCCAAGGCCTTCCAGTTCATTGACAATACTTATAACATCGGCCCATTGCTGGTTGTACAGCGCTACTTTGGCCTGCAATGCCAGCACGGCACCTTTTGACACACGCCATTTTTCGACAGCATCAGAAAATTTCCCTTCCGGCAGCAGCGTTTTCGCCTCAGCTAAGTCGGCACTAATCTGCGCATATACATCTGCTTTAGGAGATCGCACTGCTACGCTGTAAGCTTCATTAAAATTGGCCAGCGGTTTAATAAGCAGCGGAACATCACCATACAGGTTAACCAGGTCAAAATAATAGAAGGCTCTCAGGAAATACATTTCGCCCAGCATTTTCTTTCTTAAATTATCATCAATGCCAAGGCCGGTTGATAAAGCTTCATCTGCCAAATAGCTGATGGAAAGATTTGCCCTCGCTATGCCTGCATAATCATAGCTCCACTGGCCTTTGATGCCGTTATTGGAGGATGTAAAGCTAAAATCACTGAACTGGTCCATCCATGCCTGGTCACCATCAGGGTTCCATTTTTTCTGCATATCGCCGGAAGCGATATCCTGTAATATAAAATCATTACGGGTTACCGTTCCGTCATCCCAGGCCCACTCACCAATAATATTAAGCGTGCTGGAAAGCAGCTGGTAAGAAGAGCGTACAGAGTAAATAACAGATTCTTTGGTAGGCGGAATGCCCTCTGTAATAATCCCTATCGGTGTTCTGTGCAGTTCTTTATTACAACCGGCAGTTGCAATCACTGCAAGTACCGCCAGTATTTTATAAATTGATTTCATAATTGTATTTTTTAACGGGTGAATTATAACTTAACATTGATGCCAAATAAAAATGCTCTTGACTGCGGATAGGTGCCCTGGTCAAACATATTGTATGCTTCCGGGTCAAGCCCTGTATAATTTGTAACCGTAAACAGGTTTTGGGCAGATACATACAGGCGTATATCCTGGAAAACAGATTTTCCTCCCCTGAATAAGTTGCTCAGTGAATAACCGATCTCTATATTCTTAAGTCTTAAATAAGAAGCATCTTCCACAAAAATGCTTGACACCCTGCTGCTGCCATTGTCATTAAAAGTAGAACGTGGTATGGTATTGCTGGTGCCTTCTCCATGCCATGCTCCCAGGGTTGCAGTAGTATGATTGAACGGCCGGGTATCGTAATCAATGATCTTTTTAAGGTCATTGTATTTTTCCACGCCGCTTACACCCTGGAACAATACGTTCAGGTCAAAGCCCTTATAATTTGCGCCCAGGTTAAACCCATAAGTAAATCTTGGATTAGGATTTCCAATGTAGGTACGGTCATTGTCGTTGATAATACCATTACCATCGAGGTCCTGGAACTTAATGTCTCCGGGTTTCACTTCAGGATGAGGTGCCCCTGTTAAATAATTATCTATCTCCTGCTGGTTTTGATAAATGCCTACCATTTTAAACCCATAAAAAGAATTTAACGGGTGCCCGGGCTCTGTTTTAGAAACCTGTCCTGTCAGGTTAGGCAGGTTAGCATTTAACTTCTCTACATTATTCGTAACTGTTGCTGCATTGGCATTGATGCTGTATTTAAATGCATGGTCATAATTCCTGTAACCAACAGCCAGCTCAAACCCTTTGTTGCTGACCGTTCCGGAATTAACCAGTGTCGGCCGCACATCACCAATGAACCCGGGCAAACCTAAAGGAAGTAAAAGGTCTGATGTCTTTTTTTGGAAATAATCAGCGGTAACAGATACTTTATTTTTGAACATATTCAGGTCAATACCAATATTGGTTTGATTGGTGGTCTCCCATTTCAGGTCTGGGTTCCCGTACCTCACTAATGTGCCCCGCTCATCATAAATAGCAAGTGAATTATACTGAGTAAGCCCGGACTGATTACCCAGCTTGCCTGTGCTTGCCCTTAGCTTCAAATCATTGATCCAACTGATACCTTCCATAAATTTTTCCTGCGAAATTCTCCAGCCGGCAGAAAAAGCAGGGAATAAAGCATGCTGCTTATTTTCTGCAAACTGGCTCGAAGCATCTTCCCTTAAGCTGGCAGATGCAAAAAAGCGGTTATCGTAATTATAGTTAACCGATCCAAATATGGAGAACAATGCCCATTCAGCAGCTGTACCGCCGTTCCATGGCGTATTAATTGGGACTCCATTCTGGTCAAAAACCACTGTGCCTCCAAAATCTATATACTGGAATGCAGGATCAGTGTTACTGTACCTCGTCCTGGTGGCTCCTATTGAGGAAGACTGGTTGGTAATAAATTCCGTGCCCGCCAGCAGGCTGAAAGAATGTTCCTGTATCTTTTTAGTGTAGGTGGCAGTGTTGGTCCAGGTGATAGTAACATCCTGTCCCCTGTCCTCTGATAAATTAGTAGGGCGGTTCTGGCGGCCATATCCTGTATCAGCAGGTATATTGCTTGTGTATCCATCATTATCGCCATAATTCTTATTGAATGCTTTATTATGGCTCATGTTCAGGTCTACTCCCAGGTTGCTCCTTACCTTTAGCTCTTTATTTTTTAGAAAAGCATACTCAGCATATACATTGCCGAATGTTTTAAAATTGCTGCGCCTGTCATTTGTAAAGTATGCAATGGCAAGCGGGTTAGAGCCGAATTCATATTTATTAGCCCCGGCATTCCATACACCGCCATTGGCCGCTAAGTTTTGTGCGTAGAATGGAAGGTCGGTATAAGGATCGTCTGCCCTGTAAGTAGGGTCAGAAGGATCTTTAAATACAGGGATTACCGGCGGCCTTATAAAAGCATGGCGTACAACACCGGGCGCATCGCCGCTGGAGGATATTTTATCCTGCACCGTATTAGATAGCTGGAGATTAGTGCCTACAATCAGGCGGTCGGTAACACTGGCATTTACGTTTGCCCTGAAGCTGTAACGGCTAAATTTATCATTATCATAAATTACAATTCCATTTTGCCGGTAATAACCCCCGGAAATAAGATATTGTACTTTATCTGAACCGCCGCTGGCAGTAACCTGCAGGTTTTGCGACTTGCCCAGCACAAACAGTTCTTTTAACCAATTTGTATTAGCCAAATCAGTTCTTGATTTATCAGCAGTGTATGGATTAGTGCCGCTATAGCCTGAATTGTTCCAGCTCTCTTCCATTTTAGCCATGTATTGCGTGCCATTCAGCATTGTAGGCAGGTTGGTCACCTGCTGGATGCCGTTATAATAATCGACATCAATACTGGATCTTCCCTTCCTGCCATTTTTTGTAACGATAACAATTACGCCGCCTGACGCCCTTGCACCATAAATAGAAGCGGCTGCAGCATCTTTTAATACCGTCATGGATTGTATATCTGCCGGGTTAATAAAAGATATGCTGGTGGTAGGCAAACCGTCTACAATAAAAAGCGGGGCGCTGCTGCTGCCAATAGTACCCACGCCCCGTATGGTTATATTGATACCATCACCCGGTGCGCCGGTGCTTTGCGTCACTGTTACACCGGGCACCTGGCCCTGCAGCAACTGTGCTACATCAGGCACCCTGCGTTTGTCCACATCGGCCATGTTTACAGATGATACAGCCCCTGTAATGGAGCCTTTCTTCTGGCTGCTGTAACCAACCACCACCACATCGTTAAGCGTATTGGGGGCTGCTTCAAGCACAATGGTTAAGCTGCCCCTTCCTGCCACCGGCATTTCCTGCCGGATATAACCCACAGAGCTTATTTCAAGTATGGCATCGGCTGCTGCGCTTATAGTAAAGTTGCCGGCTGCATCTGTAATAGCAGAAACGGATGTGTTCTTTACATGTATTGTAGCGCCGGTTATTGCTTCTCCCTGTGCTGTGCTTACCCTGCCGGACACTGATTGTGCCACGGAGGAAAGCTGGAAAAATAAACAGGCAGTAATAAAACAAACAGGCCCGGGCAAGTAACGGGCAATTTTTTTAAGCATTTTTTTCATAATAGCATCGTTTAGTTTTTAGATAATTGAATGCGGGATGATCCCCGCATTTTTTAGCAGCCGGTTTTTTTATCAGGCTCTTTTTTCATGTTCCTTTGGTATTTTTTTGATTAGCAATTCTTATTGGTTTTATTTTTTCAATTTTATAATCAGGATCCATACCCGGCGTACGCAATCCTGCTACTTCATTTGCCATCAGTATAAAAACATTCCAGCACAGGCCTTTGGTAGATGGCCACCAACTGTCTGTACTTGTCCATTTTGTTGGTATGAATTCCTTGCTGAAAGGCCATTGGGGATTAAGGTATATTTCTGCCCATACCCTGTTTTCCATCAAAGCGGGTGCCTTTTTCCATCCATGTTTTAACCCGGTTACATATGCACAGTATTCCGCCCTTAACCAACTGCCACCGTTATAGTAAAAGCCATCATTTTTTCCATCGCTGTAATTTTCTTCGCCAAATTTTCCAAAGGGCTGGTAGCCGGCGCTCATGTAAGCAAAGCCATTGGCATTATTTGTAAGCCGTACACAAATAGGAGCTGTAGTGCCATACTCAGGATGGGGTGAATCGGGCACTTTATTTAAAATAGGTATTCGATCTAAATGATTCTTCACCATTTCGTCAGTAAGTATTGGCCGGTGAAATAACCATAATGAAAAAAATTCCGGTTCCAGGTCTGTCAGCGAAATGATATCGGGAAAATTGCGGTCAAATAAAATGTGTTTCCGCTTTACATCATAAAAATCACGGTATGCCTGCTCTGCTTTTTGGATATGGGCTTCTGTTATATCAAATCCAAGCTCTTTGATGGTCCTTAATGCAATAGCCAGCATCCCCTGGTTTACACCCAACCGGTCTGTTTTAGGATTGTAATCAATTACGTCCACCTGGCTCAATGGAAAATGCGCCCTGCATATCCCGTCCCCGCTGCTGTCAAATTCATCCAGTACATACTTAACCGCTTTTTTTATTTTTTCCTGCGGCAGCACGGCATTGAACCTGCGCTTGTTCAGCATTGCCCATACCAGCCACTCAATGGTAGCTTCGTTATCCTTTGCTTCTACAGAACCCATCAAGGGCGTAATGATTGTGCCTATGCCTCCCTTTGCTGTTTGTGTTTTGCCCCATTGCTCCCATATAGACAGGTTCAGCTCTTTATTATAAGTAGCCACCGTGGAAAAATAGGAGTCCCTGTTGTACATATCAGGAGCGTAATTCATATTGGGTACATTAAAGGGTGTAAAGTCATTTACATCTGTAATCCAGGTAAGCATATTAAAATTTGCATACAGCATCTTTTCTATAAGCGATCCCTTAAAGCCTTTTGCTTCGGCTAACCGTGATTGCGAGGAGATCATGAATTGCTGATGCGACTGCCACGGTTCCACGAAAAGATAGCTGGTCTTGGTTACCTTTTCGCCCAACGGGAGTACATTGTAAGGTTGTGCCCGGGGTTCGTTTTCAATAAAAGCAAGGTCCCTTACCTGTATGGTACATTCTTTCCCCGATTGGGTACCAATGAACACGGATACGCTGTCGCCTTCAATATAAGGCACCAGTATGCTTCCTTTAAAAACGTTCCATGCGCTGTCAACTGCAGGGAAATTATCAATATACTTTACGCCGTCTTCCAGCTCTTCCGTTTTTTGCCCGTTCCTGGTCCTGAATAATTTTAATGCCAGCGGGGCATTTCCTTTACAGGAAAATGAAATGGTATATATTCTTTGATCTTTAAAAGGAGCAGTAAATTCCAGCCCTGCCCTGTCGCCGGAGTGGCCGGTAATAGTAATTAAATCACCCGCCTTCTCCACTTCCACATTGCCTTCCTTTTGATAAGAGGCCGGCATTTTTAGCCGGGTTTCAGTACCGGCATCCAGATTATACAACTCACCAAATGTTTGCCTGATGTAATTGTTATCCTGCAATCTTTCAGATGGGGCCGCAACAGCAAACAGGTTAACATCGGGCAGCAGCCGCATACCCACAAACCCGCCGCCCCTTCCACTGAACCTGCGGCGTGTATTTCTCGTAAACTGGTTTTTATAACCGGCATCTGTTAAAAAGCCAACTACATCATTTTGCGGGGTGATAAACCCGGCTGCAGGAAACATTTCGTGTACAAACCCGCCGGGAAAACTGTCATGCTCAAATGTTACATACCGGGCCGGCTTTTCTGCAGGCCGTATGCTTTGCTGTAATATGTACATCATGCCGGGCATGGATGGCTGAAATAACTCACTGGATTTTTCTATTAT
>JBEHYP010000162.1:0-6400 GCA_048498115.1 Bacteroidota bacterium
ATCGTAGCGAACACGCCTTCATCGTCGGTAGTACAATTTACCAGTGTTGCAGCAGCATTCTGGCAGCAAACGGCACCCCCGGTTGAAGTAGAGCTGTTATTGATGAACAAGCTGTTCGCAATATTCACCGTACTGCTTTCATTATTGAATATGGCCCCTCCCTGCGGTGCGCTGTTGCCGGAGAATACGCACCCTGTAACTGACACAACAGAACCATTGCGGCCGGCTATGGCGCCGCCATACATGCTGCCGGCCGTATTGCCTGTAAATATGCACTGGTTAATGCTAACATTTATGCAGGCATAATTATATACACCCCCGCTTAGCTGTACTGCCGTATTTCCTGTAAAGCTGCAATTGGAAATAGTGGTGGCGGCAGAAGAAAAAACATTGGTGATGCTTGCGCCGTCAGTTGTATTATTTCCTGTAAAGCTGCAATTGCGTATAGCTATTTTACCACTCCCGTTATTATCCCACATCGAAATACCGGCTCCTTCATGCCGCCACATGCTCCGGCCATTGTAAGTGAAGGCCGTACCTGTTGAAGCACCCTGTCCGTCACGGATGGTAAAGCCGTCTATTACCACGCTGTCAGCATATATGCCCGTAGCTACTATTACGTGATAGCTGTTGTCACTATTGTTGCCTGCAGCTCCAATATCTCCGCTTAAGATAGTCGGGTTGGCTGCAATATTTCTTATACCTGTAGCCGCATCATACCCTCCGTAAATTTTCAGGCCGCCGCGGTAAATAACAAAAGCGCTGTCCCTGTTGCCGTCATTAGTAGGTTTATATGTTCCTTTTGCCATGTAAATAATGCCAACAGAGGTGGACGAAATAAAACCCTGCAGCTGTGAGCCGGATGCTGCATTGGCCCAGCTGCTGCCATTTTGTATACCGGCGCCGCCGGGTGTAACATAGATAATTTGTGACTGCAACCATTCCGGTATACACACAGTTGCCAATAAGAAATAAATAAAAAGGCGGAGCTTCATAATATCTTTTTTAAATTGTTTTTATTCCATCGTTGCTTTCCGCAGGGTTCCGTAATGTTGTGTGTCTTACCAGTTCATTATTATCCTTTCTGTGCTCAAGGGTTTGCCTGTACGTTTTCCTGTATGCCAGTTTCTTCCACAGCATTTCCAATGGCCCGGTGGTATAATAGGTAAGCCAGATATTGCTGTACAGCACCTGCACAGTATAAATAGCTGCTGCCAGCAACACAGATTGAAACAGGGTAACCTTGCCCGAGAGTCCGCCGGCATAGCCATAAAACAGCAGCATGCAAATGGCAGTTTGCGCCAGGTAATTGGTAAGCCCCATTTTGCCGGCATTGCCGATCCATATAAAAAAGCGGGAAGAAGTTTTTTTGAGCAGTATGAATAGTAAAGGAATGTACACTACTGTCAATAACAAGCTCCCGGTAAAATTGCACAGCGAATAAATCAATGGTTCATAAGGAAGGAAGCCGGCCGGTAAAATTTCCACTTCCATCAGGTTAAAGCAGAACAATCCTTTAATAGCTACAGCAAAGGGTATTGTAATTAATACTGTGATGATAAGCTTTGACTCAATTTTGTTGTCATACAAATTTTTGAACAGGTTCATCTTCCCGGCAGCCAGGCCTGCAAGGAATAATATTTCTACCTCCACCAATGAAGGCAGGCCTTTACCAATATCCATCAGCCACAAAAGCAGCACACCTTTTTTTTGAAGGGCCAGTACCTGTGCAAATGATCCGTGGCGCCAGGCATTTATTACTTCCATCACTACAGTGTCCATCTGCCGGCGGCCGGCAGCTATTGCTGCTGCGTTTTGTGAAAAAAATACTTCTTTGCTTACCTGGAAAATGATTACGAATAAAAGCAGCCCGGCTATCCACTTGATGATAACTGCCACTGGCTTTTTATTAAAATATAGGAGGCTGAACCCGAGAAGGGCATACTTATGCAGTATATCGCCGAACCAGAACACAAGCCCGTGAATAAGGCCGATGAGCAGCAGGATATATAAGCGGCGTTTGTAAATAGCTGCCGCATCCAGGCCCTGCAGTTCATTTTTCCGGAACATCATATAAAATCCCAGACCAAAAAGGAAACTGTAAATAGGGTAGAACTCGCCTTTTATAAAAAGGGCAATGGCAAACTGCAATGGCCCATAACTGTCCGGCTTATCCAACTGGAGGGAATAAACCTGTTCGGGACGGAGCAGCAAAAAGAGGGAATAGGTCTGTATATTGATTATAAGGATACCCAACAGGGCAATGCCCCTTATGATATCAATGGCCGGAATTCTTGCTGGCTGCTGCTTTACTTCTGTGTACATTTTTCCTTTTTAGGTGCAATGCCGGTAATCACTTTTTGGCAGTCAGCAAACTTTTGCTTCGCCATAACCGGCATCCTGTTTCAGGCAGCAAAATTCGTTTGGGGCGAAAAGGAAGGCTGTCACTGCTGTTGCAGATACTATAAATTTTGTTGCAAAGGATTGAAAAACAGGGTTTTTAAAGTTGCTTGCCGTGGTTGCGGGCAAATTCAAGCGGGGTAAGGTTATAAAAATCTTTAAAAGATTTGGAGAAATAGGCGGGGCTGTCGAAGCCTGTCATATAGGCGGTTTCAGAACTATTGTATCCCTGCCGGAGAAATTCGGCGGCACGCTTAAGTCGGTAATTGCGGATGATCTCACCGGCCGGCATTCCTGAAATCGCTTTTAATTTACGGTGCAGGTTGGCACGGCTCATACCAATCAGCCTCGATATTTCTTCCACGCCAAAATCAGTTTTGTCCAGGTGCTCTTCTGTTAATGAATAAAATTTTTCAAGAAAAATTTCCTGTAAGGTAGGCTCCACAGAAGCAGCTTCCGCAGGTATGCCCGGCTGGCCCAGCTCACGTTTTATTTTTTCTCTCAGTTTTCTTTGCCGTTCTACCAGATTATTTATTCTTAATAACAACTCTTCTACATGGAAGGGTTTGGTAAGATAATCGTCTGCACCCAGCTTAAGCCCTTCTAGCCGGTCATCAAAAGCAGCTTTCGCTGTAAGCAGTATTACCGGTATATGGCTCGTTCTTTCATCCTGCTTTAATACATTGCACAATTCGTAGCCATTCATCGCGGGCATCATCACATCGCTGATAATAAGATCGGGGATCATCTCAAAAGCTTTTTCCATTCCCTGCCTGCCGTCCGCTGAACAGGTAACAGAATACCTGTCGCTGATACTGCCCGAAATAAATTCTGCCAGCTCAGGGTTATCTTCCACAACCAGGATGCTGGTTTTTTCATCATCATTCCCGGCGCTTATTTCTGTATCGCCTGCCGGTAAATAACTAGCTATGGAAGAGCGGTAAGAAAAATTTCCAGCTGCCGGATAATTTGCCTTTGCATCGCCTGAAAATGTACGGTACGGAAGATGAACAGAAAAAACAGTGCTCCATTCGCCTGTATGCTCATTTTTGCTCTCAGCTTTTATGGTGCCTCCCTGCAGCTCCACCAGCTCTTTTACCAGCGCCAGCCCAATGCCGGAACCCTGCAGGGCTGAAAAATTTTCATTGCCGGAACTTACCTGGTAAAACCGTTTGAATATAAAAGGCAGCTGTTCGGCAGGAATGCCTATACCCGTATCCCTTACCGTTAGTACAACATCATCACCTGCCTGCACCTGCACTTCTATTCTGCCGCCTGCCGGTGTAAATTTTAATGCATTGGCGATAAGGTTGCTGATGATCTGCTCTAATTTTCCTGCATCAAACCAGTATTCAGCTGCAGCATGATTGTGCCGGGTGTGTAATGCAATTTGTTTTGATTCTGCCTCTGCCCTGAAAGACTCAACAGCATTCTCCATTACTTTTACCGGCGATCCCTGTGTTTCATTCAGCTTTAAAGAGCCGGCTTCCAGCTTTGACAGGTCAAGCAATTGGTTGATGAGCTGCAGCAGCTTATTGGCATTTCTTTCAATGCTGTCCAGCCAGCGTTTATTATTTGGCCTTGCTATGCTTGCTTTTAATTGCTGCACCGGCCCCAGTATCAGCGTAAGCGGTGTTCTGAAATCGTGTGTGATATTGGCAAAAAAGCGGCTCTTTAATTCATCCACTGCTTTTAGCTGTGCCGATTCCCTTTCTTTCAGCAGCACTTCCTGCTGAAGGCGTTCCCTGTTGATGCGATAGCGGATATACAGGGCTATCCAGCCGGCAGCAATAACAAAATATAACAGGTAGGCCCACCATGTGCGCCAGAGCGGCGGACTAACCGTAATGGCTAACTGTTTTATTTTATCGCTCCATACGCCCGTGGTATTGGTAGCATTGGCTTTGAACAAATAATGCCCCGGCGGTAATTTTGTATAGATAGCTTCCGGGGTTGAAGTGATGATCCAGTCATTATCGTACCCTTCCAGCCGGTACCGGTACATTATCTTTTTAGGCTGGGTAAATTCCAGCCCGGCGAAACTGAAGGCAAGTGAATTCTGGTTATACGGAAGCAGCAGTTTTTCAAGCGCATTTAAAGGCTGTGCGAATGTTATTTCTGAAGCAGTACCATCAACAGCTACATTATTCACTTTTAAATTGGTGAATGCCACGGGCGGCAGGTAGGTATCCGTTTTCATGGCAAGCGGGTTAAACAGTACCCAGCCATCTGTTCCCCCGAATGCCAGCCGCCCGTCCGGCAGCCTCAGGTAATGAAAACGGTTAAACTCATCACCGGGAAGGCCATCCGGCATCTGGAAAATATTTACTTTGTGCGTTGCCGTATCAAACCTGCACAGGCCTTTATTGGTGCTTATCCACAGGTACCCGTTGTCATCAAACAAAATAGAATACGTTGTATTGTCCGGCAACCCTTCATCAACAGAAAAAGCTTCTGTTTGCAATGTCTCCATATTAAAGCGGATGATCCCCTCGTAAGAACCTATCCACAGGATATCTTTTTGGGAAGGATCTTTAAGCAGGCCCAGGAGCTGGTTGCAGGGCAGTACACCCTGTGGACCGCCGGTGGTAAAATGCCGTACATCTTTTGTTTTTAAATCAATGGAAAAAAGCCCGTGGCCATTGATAGTGGAAAGCCACACATATTTATCTGTTACGGCTACATCGGCAACACCTTCTTCCAAATGTACATTCCTGAAAAAATTAGTGTCTGAAAAAGTTATCCAGCTTTTGGCAACAGAATCGTAATAGCCTGTATAACCATTGTGCCCTGCAACCCATAAAAGGCCGGAAGGGGAGAAATCAATACCCCTTACACCAAGCGATGAATTGGTAGCGCTGGCTACAAAAGGTACCGGCGGCAGCTTTATCACTCTTTTTTCTTTTGCAGTATAATAACCCACCTGGTTACGCATAGCGATATACAATTGGTTGCCGGCGCCGTAAACAGAACGGAAATGATAGCTTGAAAACCTGAATTGCTTATCAGCAGGCGGCCACAGGGAAAATGCTTTCAGGTCAATTCCCAATTCCTTCAGCAGCACATCGCCATGAAAAGATATATTATTGGAATAGCTTTGAAAAAACGGGGCCGAAAGGTCAATTTGGTAAATGCCGCCGGCATTAACGCCCAGCCATATAAGCCCGGAACGATCAACCAGGAAAGATTGTACATCCCTCAGGGGAATCGGCCCTATATCAGCAACGGGTATTATCCCGGCAGGATAAGTATAGCGGTAAACAGTGCCCTGCATTTCAAAATATTCCTGCCCGTCCGGTCCTGCCTGTATTAACCGGATATCAATTTTAGTATCAACAGGCAATGGCAACGTTCTGAACAAACCATTTGCCGGGTTAAAAAAAACAATGCTTTGGTTGTTGCCAAACATCAGCTCTCCGTTACTGCACTCGTGTATATCTATGATGTCCGGATCAGAGCCCGGGTACCTCCTGTTGAAAGTTAACGTAAACGGCAGCTGAAAACTAACCGTATTGCCGCCGGGGCCAATTTTTGTCAAAGCTTTTTCCGTCAGCACCCACACATTCTTCTTCCTGTCTTCCATAAAGCCCCCGACAGTGTTGCCTTCAATGCCTTTTTTCCCCAGGCTGTAATGGATGACTTTATTTTTCTTCCAGTTATATAAATACATGCCGTCACTGGAGGGGTGGCACCAAAAATTGCCATCGCTGTCTGTAAGCCAGCCGCGTTTTATAAATTGCACGGGCTGCTGCCGGAACAGGCTCCTGTTTGTAACATGCTCTATGGTATGCGCCAGGGGATCCAGCAAGTCCACATCGCCGGATTCATGCTCAATCCAGATATTGCCGTTTTTATCGGCCGCCATTTTTATCAGCAGGTTAGAAGCGAGGCTGTTGCTGTCATTATTGATGTGCCGGTAGGTCTTAAACTTTATCCCGTCATAACAGGCAAGGCCATTCCGGGTGCTGATCCATACAAAGCCGTACCTGTCCTGCACCAA
>JBEHYP010000163.1:0-6367 GCA_048498115.1 Bacteroidota bacterium
CGTTGCAAATGGTCGAGGCCCTCGACCGACACGCCGGACCTGGCAAAGAATGCGGAAGTGACCGGCATTGTTACCGGTGACGATATAGTACAGCCCGGCGCTGCCTATCATTTCTTTGGCAACCTGCTGCTGCTGTTTGCATTGCTCTCCGTATTCAACCGCTATATATTGGGCAATGCCATTCATAAATTTCAAAACAATGCGCTGCCGTGGATAATGGGGCATTATGAAAACCTGCTGCGCTGGGCATTAAAAGGATGGCGGCCTGTGCATTTATTGCTCGGTACCATTGCCCTGCTGATCTTCACTTTTATATTTTTCGGTTGGCGGCAGGTGCCGGTGGTATTCTTTCCGCAGGGCGACCCCAATTTTATTTATGTGTACCTGAAACTGCCGGTGGGCACTTCGGTTGATTACACTGATTCCATCACCCGCACACTGGAAACAAAAGTAAATAGCGTGCTGGGCATTGATAATACCAAAAATAAAACCAACTCTTTAGTTGAAAGTGTGATTGCCAACGTGGCCGTAGGCGCCAGCGACCCTACCAGCGGCGACAGGAGCACAAGAAGCGAACTGGGTCGCATACAGGTTTCGTTTGTGGAATATGAAAAAAGGCATGGCCAGTCAACAAAGCCTTACCTCGATTCCATCAGGAGCGCCTTAAAAGGGATACCCGGCGCTGAAATTTCTGTTGACCAGGAAAAAGGCGGTCCCCCCACCGATCCTCCCATCAATATAGAAATAGCAAGCGAAGAGTTTGATGACCTGATCAAAACTTCGGTGAGCCTGAAGAATTATTTAGACTCCATCAATGTACCGGGCGTGGAAGAACTGAAGATGGATGTTGACCTGAAAAACCCCGAGATCACTTTAACGGTTGACAGGGAAAGGGCATTGATCAATGGTGTAAGCAGCGGGCAAATAGGCATGCAGATCCGTACTGCCTTGTTTGGAAAAGAAGCCTCAAAAATAAAAGAAGGCGAGGATGAATATAAGATCCAGATAAGAAATGATAAACAGCAGCGCAATAACCTGGGCGACCTGATGAACATGGAAATAGTGTTCAGGGATATAGCAAGCGGCGGGCAAATAAAAAGAGTGCCCATTAGCAGCGTGGTAAATGTTGATCTTACCAGCACGCTGGGAAGCGTAAAACGAAAAGACCAGAAAAGGGTGATTACACTCCGCTCAAATGTATTAAGCGGGTACACGCCAACGGCAGTAAATGCGCAGATAGCAAAATACATTGCAGCCTTTAAGCAAAAGCCCGAGGATGTACGCATCACTCAAACCGGCGAGGGCAAGCAGCAGGCAGAAACAGGCGCCTTTCTTGGCAAAGCGCTGGTAATTGCCCTGTGCCTGATCCTGCTTATCCTCGTGATACAGTTTAATTCTGTGAGCAAGCCTGTGATTATTTTAACTGAGATCATATTCAGCGTAATTGGTGTGCTCCTGGGCTTTGCCATTACAAAGATGGAAGTATCTGTGGTAATGACGGGTATCGGCATCGTGGGCCTGGCAGGTATCGTCGTAAAGAATGGCATTTTGGTAATTGAATTTGCCGATGAGCTGCGGGCACGTGGATTAAAGACAAGGGAAGCCGTGGTGCAGGCCGGCAAAACACGTATCATTCCTGTATTGCTCACTGCCATGGCAGCCATATTGGCGCTGATACCGCTGGCAGTTGGCTTCAACATTAATTTTGTTACGCTGTTCTCCGAACTGGATCCACGTATTTATCTGGGTGGCGATAATGCCGTGTTCTGGAAACCGCTTAGCTGGACAATTATTTTCGGTTTGGCATTCGCATTTTTTATGACGCTCGTGATAGTACCGGCAATGTACCTGATAGCAGAAAGACTGAAAAGGCCAATGAGGAGAATGTTTGGTGGTAAATGGATCAGTTTTATGGGCATACCACCACTTACATTTATATTCCTTCCGCTAATCGTTGTTACATATATCCGGCACAGGATGGATGTGAACCGCAGAAGGAGAAAACTGGCTGATGCAGGGGAAACATGGAACCAGAGTTGGTTTTAAAGCCTGTTTAAAAATTATACATTAACCGTGCAAGGCACAGCATACAAGTAAGCCAGTTTGTACGGTTCAAAGAAAAAGAATTTTAAAAAAGTTCTTAAACCCCCGCAAGGAAAAGTAAAAGGTGCAGGCATGTTGCCTGCACCTTTCTATTAAATGGAAAACCGGCCCCAATAATGGATTATTCTACTTTAACTACTCTATTAATCCACTCATTTTCAGAAAGTTAAAAATTGGCATACTGTGGGCTATCTTATTTGAAAAGGGAATAAACCGGAACAGGTATTTTTTTGAAATAGTCACGCTAAAAAGCAATTTTTTCTAAAAAAAGCGGATATTTGAGGGCGTTATCATCTCTTGTTGTTTGAAAAAGCAAATAGTTGATTACCCAAACCTTAAGCCTAACCGCCGAGGTGCTTTATTATCCACTCTGTTTAACATTGTTCCGGTATCCCTGAAAAAACATGGACAATTTCCATGCTTGTTCAAAAAACGAAAACAGGAAAAATGAAACAGAAAGTTTACATTCTTATCTTACTGGTCTTTTCAACAACTGCTGCTGTGGCACAGCTTGCAGCCGGTGTTATAGCTTCTTCTGCTGTAAGCACTGTAAAAAATATTTATGCCGACCTGCACCTTGCTGTATCCCTTTCAAACAACAGCGGGCAAATTACCTGGGATGCCAGCAAAGAATTGAAAGTGCGCCGCTATGAAGTGCAAAAAAGCGCTGATGGCGAGAATTTTAATTATGTAACTGCTGTTCCGGCTATGAACCAGTCTTACAGCATTAACGATAACAACCTGTTGGGCAATGCCAGCTACTACCGCATTAAAATCGTGGATTGCGAAGGAAATTATTTTTACAGCAAAACCGTAATGCTGGATGCCCAAAGCAGCGCTGAACAGGTAAGAATGTTGCCCACACAAATAGGCCAGACAGTGTTTGTATGGATGCCCTCCAACACCAATATCAGCAAGGCTGTAATAAGTGACGCCGCCGGAAGGACGTTGCTGAATAATGCAGGTGTAAGCAATACCAGCAATATTGCTGCTATTGAAACTGCCAATATACCTGCCGGTGTGTACCACATCAACCTGCAGACAAATAAAGGCGAAACAATCAAATTAAAATTCAACAAGCAGTCTTAAGCAATACCGCAAAAATATTTTTAGAAGCCCTGCGCCACAGCCGCAGGGTTTTTGTTTTTAGCAATGGATTTCACAGATATGCACAGGTTTTGATTTCTTATTTATGTGCATTCGTGTACTGAGCGTAGCCGAAGTATTCCCGGACATTGTTTTTATCTGTGTTATCTGTGCCATCTGTGGCTTAACTATTTTACTTTTACAGAAAATTATTGCCATGATACGCAACCACGAAATTGATTACTGCATATACGGTGAAGAGCTTCAGTTTGTAGAGATAGAGCTTGACCCCAATGAAACAGTTATCGGCGAGCCGGGCGGCTTTATGATGATGGATAATGATATCCAGATGCAAACATTGTTTGGCGATGGCAGCCAGCAGCAGAGCAGTGGCCTGCTTGGAAAACTCCTTACTGCAGGCAAAAGGCTGCTGGTAGGCGAAAATTTATTTATGACCGCCTTTACCAATGCGGGGCAGGGTAAAAAGCATGTAAGCTTTGCTGCACCTTACACCGGCAAGATCATTCCGCTTGACCTGTCAAAGCTTGGCGGTAAGATCATTGCGCAAAAAGATGCCTTTTTATGTGCCGCCAAAGGCGTAAGCATCGGCATTGAATTCCAGCGCAGGCTGGGCACCGGTATCTTCGGCGGGGAAGGATTTATCATGGAAAAACTGGAAGGTGACGGCATGGCATTTGTTCATGCCGGCGGCTATGTAATAGAAAAAGAATTGCAGCCAGGAGAAATATTAAAAATAGATACCGGCTGCGTAGTAGCTTATACGGCCGGCGTTGATTTTGATATTGAGTTTATCCGTGGTATTAAAAACTGGATGTTCGGCGGCGAAGGCTTGTTCTTTGCCATATTGCGCGGGCCGGGCAAGGTTTGGATACAGTCATTGCCTATCAGCCGCCTTGCAGGCAGGCTGCAGCAATATGCTTCTTTTGGCGGAAGGAAAGAAGAAGGAAGCATATTGGGTGGATTGGGGAATTTGCTGGATGGGAGGGAATAATTATTTGACTGCTACACTGCTTATATGCTTATAATTGTGCCACTTTTTTTCAAAAAAGGGTTATTAATCATTGAAGATTCTCCGATCCGGGAACAGATAAAGCTGCCACTTTAATTTTTTAAACTGCCATTGCTTTGCCCATATATCCCGGTACTTTTATATTATAATTCTTTAAAATCGCCGGTGCTATTTCGGTGGTAGAGATGGTAGAAATTTCTTTCCCATTTTCCCTTTTTGCAGATGGATATATAAGCAATGCTCCTTGTGGAATATGATAAGCAGTGGCTCCGCACCTGTCTTGTATTTTTACATTTTCCAATCCTGAGAAATGTAAGGGGATTGACTGGCCCATAAGTTCGATCTTTAGTGTAGCCTCATCAATATTACTCAAACCTATATCAAGGCTATATACACCTTCACCTTTATTCCTGTAATTAACCTTTTGGCCATTTATACGGAAAGTTTCTATTTTCTCCTCGAATTCCTTGCGCTTGTCAACATGTATCTGCACATTGAACTGCGGCATCATGGATGGTTTAAGTTCATAATTTCCGGAACCCAGGCTAAAATTATCCATGAATTTTTTCCCATTGGTAATAAACAGGTCCGTGTATATTTCTTTAGCTTCTACAGCCTCCTGCCCCATGCTCGAAAGAACCCATAAAGAGTATTCCGGATTGGATTCAATAAACTTAAGTAACCGCCCAATCATTTCATCCGCCTTCTTCATTGTATAAACTATTTCCCCATTGTAGGTCTCGATCCATTCCCTGCCTAATTCCAGGTTTTCATAATCTTCAGGGAAAGCGGCGGCCCAATACCTGTGTTGCGAAGAAGCAACATGATTGGTGAAAAATGTAGCAAAGTCAGGTTTTTTTGCAGCTAATTGTTTATAAAAAATATCAAACCCTATAATGGACTGTGAAGTTCTTCTGCGTACAACTTTCCATTTGTTGATCCTTTCATCCACTATTTGCCCTACCAGGTCTGTTGCCGTTTTAAACCTGAAACCAAGGTCGGGTAATTTTAATAAAAACTGCATTGCTTCTTTTGCAGGAATTCTTGTATTGACCACCCGGCTGCTGTCCCTCGCCATGTTAAGGTTGAATTTCTGGAAAACTTCCAGTTTTTTAGGAAAGCATTCGCTTCCTGCAGCGAATGTATCGGGTACATAGAACGAAAAATTCTCCACGTTTTCAGGAAGCGGATAAGTATGCAGTGAACCAAAAAGGCCAACCTTAACTCCCTGGCCGGCCAATATATTCCATACAGCAGGATATTGCTTTTCCTGCTCGTGGAGGTCTTGCCCAAAATCAGAAATAAAATGTTTTTCGTTAGTGACGCCCCGGTGTACCGTGGGCCAGGTTATCCATGGAGAAAGATGGCCCTGGTCTTCGGCATACGTTTCATATTTCCGGCCACCGGCAACCAGCTTAGCCAGGTTAGATTCAGGATATAATTTACAGAAATGATGGATGATTTTATAGGGAACCTCATTTAGCTCAAAGAAAATAATCTTCATATATCCTGAATTTAATATAAGGTAGTGCTTTCAAATACACAATGATATAACTGCACTAAGTACAAAAATACAAAATTTCGCGGGTTTGAGAGCCGTTGTTATCCTATTACAGCCCTCAAAAGGTCTCTATTGAGAGATAGCTGGCAGAACGAATAAGTTCAAAAAAAATATTTTTCCAGATAAAAAGCCTGGCTAACCAAGAGCGTTATATACTAAAGGCTGACTATGAAAGTGAGGCAAAAAAATTACCGGTAGAAATCTTTCTTGATATAATATGCCGGGATATACTATTGGTAAAAAGAAATTTTCAAAACGACTGCTTTTAATTATGAAAAAAGTCCAAGAAAGTTTTCTCTGTTTGAAAGCAGGCTGTATTCTTTTACTATTTTCTTTCTTCCTTCTTCACCCATTTTCTTTCTCAGTTCTGCATCAAGTATTAGTTTTTCAATTGCGTTGTACCATTCCTCATCATTGGTACAAAGAAAACCGTTCTTGCCCTGTTCAATAATTTTTTTATTAACCCCAACAGGAGAAGAAACTGCGGGGATGCCTAATGATAAATATTGAATAAGTTTAAATCCACATTTGCCTTCACTCCATTCATCGCTTGTAAGCGGCATCAGCCCTATATGGCAGGATGCAAG
>JBEHYP010000164.1:0-6329 GCA_048498115.1 Bacteroidota bacterium
TGAGCAAGAAGGATATTTTAGCCTATGTAGCTTCAGGGAAGAAGGTTACGAGCTATGAGCCACAACAGAAAGCTGCGAGCTACGAGCCGGTAGCTACAAGCCAGGCTCCGGCAGTAGCAAGCTCACAGCTCACAGCTAATGGCCAGCAGCTTTCTTATTCCGGCAACGTAGAAATAATTGAAATGGACAGGATGCGTAAGATGATCGCCAGGCATATGGTGGAAAGCAAGCATACCAGTCCGCATGTAACCAGCTTTGCTGAATGTGATGTGACCAATATGGTATTGTGGAGGGAAAAAGTGAAAAAAGAATTTGAAAAACGGGAAGGCGAAAAAATTACTTACACACCTTTGTTCATTGAAGCCATTGTAAAGTGCATTAAAAAATATCCCTGGCTCAGCAGCAGTGTTGACGGTGATAAGATTATTGTAAAAAAAGACCTGAATATCGGTATGGCCACTGCCCTCCCCTCCGGCAATTTAATTGTGCCGGTAATTAAAAATGCCGACCAGCTAAATCTTACCGGCCTCACCAAAAAAGTGAACGGCCTTGCCAATGCTGCAAGAACAGGACAATTAAAACCTGACGATACCACCGGTGGAACTTTTACATTGACCAATGTTGGTTCATTCGGCAGCATTATGGGCACACCGATCATTAACCAGCCACAGGTAGCTATCATGGCCGTAGGTGCTATTAAAAAAAGGCCCATGGTGATTGAAACGCCGCAGGGCGACAGCATTGCGATCCGCCACATGATGTATATTTCTTTAAGCTATGACCACCGCATCATTGATGGAGCATTGGGCGCTACTTTTTTAAATGCTGTGGCAAAGGAGTTGGAGAATTTTGACGGGAACAGAACGATTTAGAAAAATGAAATTGATTATATAAAAAGCAGTGAACTTCTCACTGCTTTTTTGTTAAGAGAAAAAATCAATTAAACATTTACCTGTTATAAGCGGGCGCTTTATTAAAATACAACAATCAATATATCTTATTCTCATTTGCTTCCATACTCATATACCACGTATCCCCAGGGCTCTATCTTCCATTCTTTTCCGCCCAATGCTTCATTAGTACCCATAAACACATTGTAAGGATTGCCCCATAATGCCTTATCCTTCACCGTTACAAATTGCTCCGCAGCAGAAAGGTTCAGTATCACGAATACTTTCTTGCCCGCCTTTTCCCTTACGTAAGCGTACAATGCTTTATCATTGCCCACATTTATTTTTTTAAGCGGAGCATCGGATGCCAACGCTTCATTTCTTTTACGTAATGCCAGCAAAGTAGTATAAAATTTCGTCCTTTTGTATTCTTTAAAACCAAAAGGGTCTTTTTCAAAAAATTCAATTTTTCTCAGTACCGGCTCTTCCTGCCCGCCATAAATAAGCGGAATGCTTTTATACATGGTTTGTGTAAACACAGCGAAGGGTGCATGCACAGCACCGGGAAAAGTACCATAGTCTGCCTTATTCCAGCTGTTCTCATCGTGGTTGCTGGTAAAGTACAGGATCTGTGCATTGGAAGGATATACCGTATCGTATTTATCGCGTATGCTGTCCAGGCCAAATGCAGGCCGCTCGCCTGCTGCTATCTTCTCCATCATGTGAAACATTTCCCAGGAATAGGTAGCATCAAAGCCGCTGGCATGCAAATAATCTTTATCGCCTTCTGCCAGCCAGTACAGGCCGGGTTTTGCTTTGTTCACTTCTTTAATGCACCGGCTCCAGAAGCTTCCGGGCACGTTCCACGCCACATCTTCCCTGAAGCCATCGATACCGGTATTGGTTACCCAGTATTTCATAGATGCAATCATGCTGTCCTGCATGGTAAGATTGCTGTAATCCAGCTGGCGTGTATCTGTCCAGTCAAAAGGCACTGCCGGTTTGCCTGTACTGTCTTTTATAAAAAATTCGGGATGTGCTGTTACCCAGCGATGATCGGCGCCGGCATGGTTAGGCACCCAGTCAATAATTACCTTCATCCCCAGCGCATGAATTGTTTTTACTAAATTTTTCCAGTCAGCTAACGTACCAAATTCAGGATTTACGGCAGTGTAATCTGCCACAGCATAATAGCTGCCCATTGTGCCTTTCCTGTCTAATACGCTGATAGGGTTAATAGGCATAAACCACAAAGTTTGCACGCCCATTTTTTTCAGGCGGGGCAAATGTTTTGCAAAGGCATTGAAAGTGCCTTCTTTCGTGTACTGGCGAACGTTAACCTCGTAAATATTTCCCCGCAATGACCAGGCAGGGTGACTGGATTTTACTCTTTTTACAGGCCCCCTGTGCTGTGCATCAACATCAGCAATAAAACATAACAAAACAATCAGCCAATACAATACTCTTCTCATATGGAAAATTTAAGGGCTAAAACTAACTAAAATGGAGGAGAGAGAATGATTTTTTATTCCAGGAGATAGCATTATAAATTGGCCCGGATAAAGCGAGCTAACACGGATTTTATCCGTATTATTTATTTCACCAGCATAATAGTTCCTTTATAGCTAAATTCCTGCCCGTCTTTACAGATAACATCCAGTATATACACATAGGCAGCGGTGCCGGATGGCGGATCGTTTTTGGTGGTGCCATCCCAACCCTGTGAACGATCGTTTACCGGCACATCACGTTTTTCAAAAACCAACTGGCCATAACGGTTGAACACAGCCATGTGCCTGATTCGGGAAATGCCGTAACCTTTAATATAAAAAATATCATTGGCACCATCGCCATTGGGAGAGAAAGCATTGGGGATATACAATTGTCCTTTGCCGCAGAATACCACTACCCTTACCTCATCAGAAGCTACACAACCAAAATCCGTTTTCACCGTTACCCTGTAAGTGATATTATCGTCAGCAATAAACTGCGGGTCGGGGCAAGCAGTGCAACTAAGCCCTGTGGATGGTGTCCATAAAATGCTGCTAATATCATCGCCTGTTATGGTTGCAGATAACTGAACAGGCGTGCCATTAGCAATATTTTTATCTGCACCGGCAAATACAGTTGGTTTGTAACCTACGTATAATGTAACATAGCCTGTATCATTTTTACATACGTTGCTACTGTATGCAATCACCCGATAGGTCGTAGTGGTATCAGGTGTTGCATAAGTAGTGGCTGATGTTGGGTTTGTTAACGTTTCTGCAGGGCTCCACAAATAATTATTGACAGTGCTGCTAGCTTTTAATTGCCTTCTTTCGCCGATACATAATTTATCCGTGCCGGTAACTACAAGGTTCACCGGCTGGTCCACTTTCACCCTTACTGTATCTTTTTGCACACAGCCAAACTGGTTGGTAACAGTTACAAAATAATCAGAAGTAGCTGTTGGAGTAGCCGTTGGCGTTGGGCTGTTAATGTTTTGCAATGAGGGAGAAGCATCCCACTCATAATCGACACCATCAAAGCTGCGGAGTATAACAAAGCCGCCTAAGCAGATAGTAGTATCCGGCGCTGCCGCAGGCACAGGCAATGGATGAATAACAACAGGTTTATTGACCGTAACATTACAGCCATACTGTGTACGCACATTCAGTTCTATATTGTAATTACCGGCGGTTGTAAAATCATACCGCATGGTATCTGCACTGCTCACAGCACTGTTATTGAGTTTCCACGTATAATTTGTAACGGCATCTTCACTCACTATCACTGACCGGTACACTAACACATTCTGCATACATTTTTCGTCAACACCAACAATGGATGCTGTGGTGGTCTTAAATATCACTACGGTATCCGGCGATTGGTAAGTATTGCTGCAACCATAAGCAGTGGTTGCTTTTAATGAAGGCACATAGCGGTTGGCAGGTGTGTAAAAATGGGCGGGGCTTACATCGGTGCTTGTTTGTGCATCTCCAAAGTTCCAATCATAGCTCATATTGCTGAACCTTGATGCAGACAAATTGGTAAATCTCACCGTGCCTGTATCGCCGCATATCTTTGGGTTCTCTATTCTGAATTTGGCAGCAACGGAATCAATCACAATCGTTCTGGTGGTATCATCCACACAGCCTTTATCGGTTGTTATTTTTAAATTAACCGTATATAACCCCGCAGGAATAAAATTATAAGTAAGTGTATCATCATTACCGGCATTGCGGTTATTCACTTTCCATTGGTACCGGGTTATCGGGTCGTCAAATGTGGATGCGTTAAAATATTGGTAGCTGCCCGGTGTGCAATGAATACTGTCGCCGGTAAAAATGGCCACAGGGTTATGGTAAATTTCAATAGCCCGTGGCAGTAAAGAAGTATCTGTACAGCCATGCTCTGTCGTTGTTACCAGCTTCACATCGTATATGCCTGCCTGTTGGTAAGTGTGTGCAGGGTTTTGCAACGAAGAATTAATGTTGTCACCAAACGACCATTCATATTGGCTTATCGAAAATAAATGCCTGCTGTTATCGGCAAACAATACCCTGGCGGTATCACCGCAGAATTTCCGCCGGCTGATGCTGAACAGCGCTTTTACAGAATCAACAATAATACTCCTTCCAACCGAATCTGTGCAACCATTAACGGTGGTTATCTTCAGGCTTACGGTATGGTTGCCTGCAAAGAAACTGAAATCCAGATCAGCATTGGCGCTTCTCTGTACATTATCAACAAACCATTGGTAACGGGCAATAGCATCAACAGAATTAATATTGCTTTGATATTGATAACGGCCCGGTTTGCAATGAATACTGTCGCCGGCAATACCTGCAACAGGCAAATTATACACATGAATAGTATCTGTAAAGCTGATACTGTCGGCACAACCATTGGTAGTTTGTCCATACAATTTTACAGTGTAATCACCCGGAGAAAGATAAGCATGAGATGTAGCAATGCCGCTATAAGTTCCTCCGTCGCCAAAATTCCATGTGTACACATTTACCGGCGCTGCATGGTTGGTAAGGTTCGTAAAGTTTACCGTACCATTATCACAGAATCGGTTGGCATCAATAGCAAAATTTGTTTTGATAGAATCAATAATGATATTTTTTGTAACAGAGAACGTACAGCCATTTACTGTTTCAACATAAAACTCAATCGTGTGATTACCCGGTGTACGGTAATCATAATCTAAGTTGGGAGTATTGGCAACACTGTCTGCATCTATCCTCCACCTGTACCGCCTGATGGCATCCACGCTGCTGACATTACCTGTGTATTGTAAGGTGGATGATTGCACCAAACAAACAATATTGCTGCCGCTGATAGTGGCCGATGGCAGATTGAAAACCCTTACTGTATCAACAAACTCAGTGGTATCACGGCAACCGTTTATTGTTGCTGAAATTAACTGCACTGTATAATTTCCCGGGAGCAAATAATTGTTTACCGGGTTTTGAATAGTAGCAATATTGCCATCGCCAAAGCTCCAGTCATATACATCGATGGCTGCAAAATTAGTGGTGCGGTTAGTAAACGAAGCTATACCGCTGCCGCAAAAACGAACCGGCGCAATGGAAAAGCTTGTAACAATTGAATCAATGATAATATTTTTTGTAACAGAGAAGCTGCAGCCATTTACCGTTTCAATATAAAATTCAATCGTATGATTGCCGGGTGTACGGTAATCGTAGTTCAAATTGGCGGTATTGGCAACGCTGTCTGCATCAATACTCCATTTATATCTTCTTACAGCATCCACGCTTGTAACATTGCCCGTATATTCCAAAGTGGAAGAAGGCGTTAAGCAGACAACAGCATTACCACTGATAGTTGCCGAAGGAAGATTGAAAACTTTTACCGTATCAACAAACAAAGTGGTATCACGGCAGCCATTCACTGTCCTGGCAATTAATCTCACTGTATAATTACCCGGCAACGCATAATTGTTTGACGGGTTTTGAAGAACAGCTGTACGGCCATCACCAAAACTCCAGTTGTAAAAATCAATGGCTCCGTAATTACTTGTGTTATTAGTGAAAGAAGTGGTGCCGCTGCCGCAGAAACGAACAGGAGAAAGGGCAAAGCCTGTAACAATGGAATCAATCAAAATATTTTTGGTAACAGTATAGCTGCAACCATTCACTGTTTCGATAAATAGAGTAAGCAGGTGGTTACCCGGTACACGATAATCATAATTTAGGTTCCTTGTGTTGGCAACGCTGTCTGCATCTATGCTCCATTTATATTTGGCAATAGCATCGGCAGAAGTAATGGCACTTGTATATCGCAATGTTGACGAAGGACGCAGGCAAACAGTAGTAGCGCCGTTGATAGTCGCCGTTGGCGCAGCGCTCACCTTTACTGCATTGGCCACTGTAAATGAATCTGCACAACCATATTTTGAAGTTGCCACTAACTTGATTGTATAAACAC
>JBEHYP010000165.1:0-6177 GCA_048498115.1 Bacteroidota bacterium
CGGCATCGGCGTTTGAGATAGTGGTGAAGGCCTCGCCGGTGGCCGGTCTATGTCGGTGCTACTGTAAACAGGAATAGCGATGAAGAGTCAGGTGGTTTTTCTGTGCGTTGCGTCAGAGATACCCCATCTTATTCACTTCCTGTTGTTACTACCGATACCATATCGAATATTACCCAACTATCTGCAGGCGGGGGAGGAAATGTAATTGTTACGGGAAGCACCTCCTTACTTGCTAAAGGTGTTTGCTGGAGTAATGTACATAACCCAACTGTGAATGATAAAAAAACTGATGACGGAAATTCCACAGGCAGCTTTACCACAACATTGGATACTTTATTGGCCTATCCAACATACTATGTAAGGGCTTATGCCATAACAACACAATTGGATACTGTTTATGGTAATGAAGTATCTTTTAATACCCTTCCCGACAGCAGTTTTACTGACCCACGGGATGGGCAGGTTTATACTTTCAGGCATATTGGTACACAGGTGTGGATGACGAAGAATTTGAATTACGTTACTGATAGTTCTTGGTGTTATGATAATAATTCTGCTAACTGTACTATTTATGGGAGATTATATAATTGGTATGATGCAATGATTGCCGCCCCGCCCGGCTGGCACTTGCCAAGCGATGCTGAATGGCAAACTTTGGTTGATTACCTTGGTGGCGATACAATAGCAGGGGGTAAGATGAAAGAAGCAGGTGCCGCACATTGGGCAAACCCTAATACAGGTGCTAATAACAGCTGCGGCTTTACAGGCTTGCCCGGCGGATATCGTTATGATAATGGTACAGTCTATGGTCTTGGCAATTATGGTTACTGGTGGAGTTCTACTGAGACTTGGTCTGGGTATATTTGGCGGCGCAGCCTAGGTTACTACCAACCCAATGTAAGCCGGTACGACTTCGGTAAGACGTATGGTATGTCTGTTCGTTGCGTCAGGGATTGATAAATTGTTTTCTTCTTCGCAGCCACGTCTCCGGCACGGGACGTGGCGTTTTTTTGCCCTGTGCTGCCCTTGCAAACCTTCTTGGTTAATCTAAAACCATTTTTGGTTGAGTTAAAACCATTCTTGGCTGAGTTAAAATCATTCTTGGTTGAGCTAAAACCATTTTGGGCGGAGTTAAAGTCATTTTTGGGTGAGCTAAAATCATTTTGGGTGGAGGTAAAACCATTCTTGGTAGAGGTAAAATCGTCCGTCGTTGACAACAAACTCTCCGTTGCTGAGGTAAAACCATTCTTTGTCGGCGTAAAATCGTTCGTTGTGGAGTTAAAACCATTGATTTTCAATTAAAAACTATATCCACGCCATGTGAATAACCCCGCCCGCCTTCTCTATACCTGTTTCATTATATTTGCCGCCATTGAAAAATGACTGACCCGGTCGGTACCGAAGGTCAGACCGGGATATTGCGGAGACGAATTATGAAACGAAGGCAAGTTGAATAATGGTATGTGGCACAAGTGAGTGACACAACGATGATGACCAAAGAACAAATGCCGGTAACAAAAAAATAAAATACAAAACAGGATAGGGGCACTATGGCAGAAAAAGAAATACGCTACGATGAAGACTCGATAAAGAGCCTGGACTGGAAGGAGCATATCCGCCTGCGGCCGGGTATGTATATTGGCAAACTGGGCGATGGCAGCAGCCCGGATGATGGCGTGTATGTGTTGCTGAAAGAGGTGATTGACAACTGCATTGATGAACACACGATGGGCTACGGCAAGCATGTGGATGTGAATATCAACGGCAAAGAAATTACCGTAAGGGATTACGGCCGTGGCATCCCGCTGGGCAAGGTGGTGGATGTAGTGAGCAAGATAAATACCGGCGCCAAGTACGACAGCAAAGCGTTTCAAAAAAGTGTGGGGCTAAATGGTGTGGGTACCAAGGCGGTGAATGCGCTGAGTAATTATTTTAAGGTAAGCAGCTTTCGTGATGGCAAAGTGAAAGTGGCCGAGTTTGAAAAAGGCGAGTTGACAAAAGAACATAAGGAAGCTGCCAGCAAGGAAGACAATGGCACGGAAGTGATTTTTATTCCTGATGATACGGTGTTTAAGAATTTTCATTTTGTGCAGGAATATTTGGACAACCAGTTTTGGAATTATTGTTATTTGAATGCAGGGCTGGTGATGAACCTGAATGGCAAAAGATATGTAAGCAAGAATGGCCTGTTGGATTTGCTGCAGCGCAAAACGAATGTGGATGAAATCCGCTATCCTATCATTCACCTGAAAGGCGAGGATATTGAAGTGGCGATAACGCATGAGAATACTTACGGTGAGGAATACTACAGCTTTGTGAACGGGCAGTTCACTACACAGGGTGGTACGCATCTGGCGGCTTTCAGGGAAGGGTTTATCAAAACTGTCCGTGAGTTTTACAAAAAAGATTATGATGCGGCAGACATACGGGGAAGTATATGCGCTGCCATTAGCGTGAGGGTGCAGGAGCCGGTGTTTGAAAGCCAGACAAAAACAAAGCTGGGTTCGCTGAATGTGTATGAGGGCGGGCCAAGCATGAAAAATTTTGTGGGTGATTTTTTAATGAAGGAATTAGATAATTTTTTGCACCGCAACCCTTCTGTGGCAGAAGCGCTGAAGAAAAGAATTGAGCAAAGCGAAAGGGAAAGAAAAGAATTAAGCGGCATCAGGAAGCTGGCAAATGAAAGGGCGAAGAAGGCCAACCTGCACAATAAAAAATTGCGTGACTGCAAATATCACCTGAACGATGAGGCCACAGGAAAGGATAAAGATATCATTGCAGAAAAGCAAAAAGAAACCACCATCTTCATCACCGAAGGCGACAGCGCCAGCGGCAGCATTACCAAGGCAAGAAATGTGGAAACACAGGCGGTGTTCAGCTTGCGTGGCAAGCCGCTGAATTGCTTTAGCCTTACTAAAAAGGTGGTGTATGAAAATGAAGAGTTCAACCTGCTGCAACATGCGCTGAACATTGAAGAAAGTTATGAAGACCTGCGTTATCACAATATTGTAATTGCTACGGATGCGGATGTGGATGGTATGCACATTCGTTTGTTGTTGCTTACTTTCTTTTTGCAATTTTTTCCTGACCTGGTGAAAAACGGGCACGTGTATATTTTGGATACGCCTTTATTCCGTGTACGCAACAAGCAGGAAACCATTTATTGCTATGATGAAGCGGAAAAACAAAATGCAATAAAAAAACTGGGCAATAAACCGGAGATAACAAGGTTTAAGGGCCTTGGTGAAATAAGCCCTGATGAGTTTGCCAGGTTCATTGGCCCGGATATAAAACTACAGCCGGTGATGATGCTGCCCGAAACGCATATCCAGCAATTGCTTGAATACTATATGGGCAAGAACACACCGGGCCGCCAGGATTTTATTATTGATAATTTGAAGGTGGAGGTTGATTTAGTTGAAAGTTGAGAATGGAGAGTTGAAAGTGACGGTGAGTTATAAATTATGAGTTATGAATGATGAGTATTTTGAACTTAGCTTTTGTAAAATAATTAAACATCGTGGAGTTTACCCTGAGCGGAGCCGAAGGGTCACTCACTTGTACTCTTTTAATTCTATTGAGCAATTAACTATCAACTATCAACTATCAACTATCAACTTTCAACTAACAGATGTACGAGTTTCACACCGATAAACAGCGCTACTTTAACATGCAGGCAGATAATGCCCGCCGGTACGTGGTGCCATTTGTTGAAAAATATAAACCGATAACAGCAGGCATGAGAGTGCTGGAGATTGGTTGTGCTGAAGCGGGTGTACTGAAAGCGTTTATTGAAAAGGGCTGTGTGGCAGTGGGCGTGGAGCTGGATGAACCGAGGCTGGTGCTGGCAAGGGAATTTATGAAAGAAGAAATGGGGAAAGGCTTAATAAGTTTTGTATCAAAGGATATTTATAAAGTGGATATTGAGGCAGAGCTGAAAGGCAGGTTTGACATTGTTGTATTGAAAGATGTGATAGAACATATTCACGACCAGCAGAAACTGATTGGCTGGATGAAAAACTTGCTGAATCCCGGCGGCGTGATATTCTTTGGCTTTCCGCCCTGGCAAATGCCTTTCGGAGGACACCAGCAAGTAATGAGCAACAAATTGCTGAGCAAAATTCCTTATTATCATCTGCTGCCAATGCCGCTGTATAAATGGATATTGAAAAAGGGTAAGCAGGATGTGGCTGCCTTTGCAGAAATAAAAGAAACAGGTATTTCTATAGAGCGCTTTGAAAGGACTGTAATCGCTACAGGGTATAAAGTGGTGAATAAAACGCATTATCTTATCAACCCTATTTATACTTATAAGTTTAACTGGAAGCCGGTAAAGCAATTGGGGTTGATCAGTGCCATACCGTGGGTGAGGGATTTTTTTACAACCTGTGTCTATTATTTAATAACGGATAATTCCACGCAAAGGCGCTAAGGAAGATAAGGGCGCAAAGTTTTTCTTTGCTTCTTTGCTTTCTTTGTTTCTTGGCGTGAAAAATAAAACATAAATGATCCATATAGTTTTTAACGAAGCAGATGTAAAAGTGCTGCAGCAGGCCATTGAAATGGATGAAACGCTTGCGGGTGATATTGTACAAATAAAAGACGATTATGCAGTTGGGCCCCTTGGTAATTTATATGCAGGCGAAGATATTGAAACCCGCCGCCAGTGGTGGAGGGATGTATTGGCAGGCAGTGATTATGAAGGCAAGGTTGATAGCGGCGAAGTGGATGATTACAAAACGGCTGCTGAATTAGTAGGCACACTGCGCCGCAATTCTGAAGAGATTGTCTGGATTTGGGCGGCACAAAACAAACATGATGTAAGTGGTTATTACTGGCTGCTGTATTACATGAAAGAGTTCCAGGGCAGGGTATTTATCCTGTACCTGAACAACCTGCCTTTCATCAATGAAAAAGGGAATATCTTTTATCCCAACTGGCTGCATGAAATTCCGGCTAGGGAATTTTTAAAAGCAAAAAAGCTGGCAAGGGAGATTACACTGAGTGAATTTGAAGTGGATCCTGACGAATGGGCAAAGATATGCAATGAAAATAAAGGTGTCCGTTTGCTGGAAGGCGGGAAAAAATTAGTGCAGCATAATTATGACTTTTATGACGCAGAGTTGAAAAAGTTTGTTACACAAGACTGGCAAAAAGCTTCCAAAATAATTCATCAGTATTTGAGCAAGGCAAAACACACTACGGGAGATATGCATTTGTTGTGGCGGCTAAAGACGATGATAGCACAGGATATGTTTGATGTGCAGGGGAAAGTGGGAGGGATGAAGGATTTTGAGGTGAAGAGTAAAGCGGCAGTGAGTGTATAAAATAAATATTCAATACTCAATGTTCAATTTTCAATGTTCATTTGAGCTACTTTTTGAGCCTGAAACTTTTTGCTTATGGCAGAGAATAAAAAATATGATTTGGAAGACAGGCTGGTTGATTTTACCTGCCGAATGATTGATGTGGTGGAAGCTTTGCCAAATACAAGGGCAGGAAATTATATCGCTGGTCAATTAATTCGTTCCTGCCATTCTCCAACATTTAATTATGGAGAGGTTCAGGCAGCAGAATCAATGAATGATTTCATACATAAAATGGGAGTAGTGTTAAAAGAACTGAAAGAATGCAGAACAGCTTTAAAAGTTATCAGAAAAAAGCAAATGATAAAACCAGTTTCAAAATTGGACGGCATATATAAAGAAAATGAGGAATTGGTAGCCATCATTGCTAAAAGTATTGAAACATCTAAAAAGAATAACAATCCTAAAAAATGAATATTGAGTATTGAAAATTGAACATTGAGAATTTTTAAACAGATGAAATGGCTAAGGCAAACAAAGAAGATTACCTCCACAAAGATTCCGGCATTGACGGTCAGTACAAAACCTGGTTTTTGGATTATGCCAGCTATGTGATACTGGAAAGGGCAGTGCCCGCTGTGGAAGACGGGCTGAAACCGGTGCAGCGCCGCATCCTTCATGCAATGAAGGAAATGGATGATGGCCGTTTTAATAAAGTGGCCAACATCATCGGGCAAACGATGCAGTACCATCCGCATGGCGATATGAGCATTGGTGATGCATTGGTGAACCTTGGCCAAAAAGATTTATTAATTGAAACGCAGGGAAACTGGGGTGATGTACGTACTGGCGATGATGCCGCAGCATCAAG
>JBEHYP010000166.1:0-6139 GCA_048498115.1 Bacteroidota bacterium
GTAAATTATTACGGCAGCAGCAAGCTGGCTGCAGAAAAAGCGGTTGCTGAAAGCGGGCTGCAATATGCCATTGTAAGAACGGTGCTGGTGTATGGAAATATTTTAGCCGGTAACCGCAGCAATATCATCAGTTGGGTAAAACAAAATTTAGAGCACAACAAACCTATTAAAGTAGTAAGTGACCAGTGGCGCACACCCACTTACGTAGAGGATCTGGCAAGAGGTATTTTATTGGTGATTGAAAAAAACGCTGCCGGCATTTATCATATTTCCGGTGAAGAAGGCTTAAGCCCTTATGATATGGCAATAGCAGTTGCTGATTACCTGCACCTGGATAAATCATTGATGACAGAAGTAAATGCTGATACCTTTAAACAACCTGCACAAAGGCCGTTGAGAACAGGGTTTGTAATTGATAAGGCAAAGAAGGAATTGGGATACCAGCCGGTGGGGTTTAAGGAAGGGTTGAAAAAGATGTTGGGATAAAAGGGAAGTCAAGTTTTAAAAACTTGACTTCCCTGAGCGGAAGACGGGACTTGAACCCGCTGCCTCCAGTTTGGGAAACTGACGCTCTACCAGGTGAGCTACTTCCGCTTATAATGTATTTCAAAAATAAGAAAAGAACTTTGCTATTCAAAAATACAGAAACCCTACATCCTTTCCGGCACTTTTATTCCCAGCAACTGCATGCTGCTTTTCAAAACATTTGCTGTCATAACGGCGAGCAATACACGAAGTATTTTCTTTTCTTCCGTTTCTGCATTGGCAACAGAATGTTCTGTATAAAACGAATTGAATGTTTGCGCCAGGTGAAAAGCATAATTGGCAACCACTGAAGGATTGTGCTCATTGCCCGCCTGTTCTACTATTGCAGGATACTGTTCCAGTTGCGTCAATACAGCCTTCTCCAATGGTAAAAGTATAGCTTCGGTCGTCAGTGGTCGGTTGTCGGCCATACCGGTTTTTCTCAAAATACTTCTGATCCTTGCATGTGTATATTGTACAAATGGCCCGGTAAACCCATGAAAATCTATACTATCCTGCGGATTGAACACCATTGTTTTTTTAGGATCCACCCGCAGCAGGTAAAACTTCATTGCACCAAGGGCTAAAGTTTCGTATAATTCTTTTAACTCTTCTGCTGTAAAGTCTTTCACCTTACCTAACTCTTCTGTATGTTGTTTGGAGGTAGCCACCATCTCATCCACCAGGTCATCGGCATCCACTACAGTACCTTCACGGCTTTTCATTTTACCGGTGGTGAGCTCCACCATGCCATAGCTCAAATGATAAATGCCTTCTGCGTTGGGCATGCCGAGTTTTTGGGAGATTAGCTGCAGCACTTTCATGTGATAGTTTTGCTCGTTGCCAATTACATAAATGCTCTGGTCAATTTTATACTGCTCATACTTTTGTTCGGCAAGGCCGATGTCCTGTGTAATGTAAACCGAAGTGCCGTCTTTTCGCTGCACTAATTTTTCGTCCAGTCCGTCAGCCGTTAAATCTATCCAGATGCTGCCGTCTTCTTTTTTGTAAAAAACCTTTTTGTCCAGTCCCTGCTTTACAATGTCTTTGCCGAGCAGGTAGGTGTTGCTTTCGTAATAAATAATATCAAAATCGCTGCCGATCCGTTTATAGGTTACGTCAAAGCCATCGTACACCCATTGGTTCATAGTGCCCCACAGTTCCATCACTTCCGGCTTGCCGGCTTCCCAGTCCAGCAGCATTTGCTGCGTGGCTTTCATGATGGGCGCTTCTTTCTCCGCCGTTTCTTTTGCTGTGCCGGCGGCAACCAGTTCATCTACCTGCTTTTTGTATTCATCATTAAACTTTACATAGTAACCGCCTACAAAATGATCGCCTTTAATGCCGGTGCTTTGCGGTGTGGCGCCGTTGGCAAACAGTTGCCATGCAATCATGCTTTTGCAGATGTGAATACCCCGGTCGTTTACAATGCAGCTTTTGATAACATCATAGCCGTTTGCCCTGAGTATCTCACTCACGCTCCAGCCCAAAAAATTATTCCTTAAATGGCCCAGGTGCAGCGGTTTGTTAGTGTTGGGAGAAGAATATTCCACCATTATCCTTTTGCCGTTGCTTTCCTTTTTGCCGTAGCATGCATTGTTATAATTCTTCTGCAGCAGGTGTATCCAGAAGCTGTCGGCAACGGATAAGTTCAAAAATCCTTTGATGATGTTATATTGTGTAAACAATTCCGGGTTATTCTCTACCAGGTAATTGCCCAATGCAGTACCAATGGCTTCCGGTGACAGCTTTAATGTCTTCAACAGTGAAAACATCACCACCGTATAATCGCCTTCAAATTCCGGCTTGGTCTGGTTTACCTGGAAATCTTTTTCTGTAAAAGGATGGTTGTATAATGAAGACAGGCTTTTTACAACAGCCTGCTGGATGCTGCTAACGATACTCATGCGGCAAAAGTAGTGAAAAGGAGAAATACTTAAATGCTATGATCCCCTCTGGTGTTGAGATGTAAAATATAGGGATTGAAAGGCCAATATGGCCGTTACTTTGGTAGTATCAAATATCAGTGAAAACCAAGCCCCGTAGGGGCGATATTTTTTAAATATTTATGCAGACATGTTGCTAATCGTAAAATTCAAAAAGATATTTTTCTTCGTATGCTACTTCAAAATCAGTTAGCATTTTAAGGTATTCATCTTTAAACGATTTCACCTTGTGATGTTCTTCCTGGCTTATTATATATTTTATCACCGTATCTCTTTGGCTTTTGGAATGTGAAAATGCCCCATAACCCGATTGCCATTCAAATTTTCCTTTAACCAACTGCTGTTCATTGATCCATTTACTGCTATTTGATTTGACAATACTCATGAAATTTGAGATAGAGGTAGTAAGCGGCAGCCCAAAAAAGATGTGTACGTGGTCTTGCCATCCACCAACGGCTAATGATTTGGCATCATTGCCTGTTATAATTCCGGAGATATACTTATGTAAATTATCCCGCCAATCACGGGTAATAAAATTTCCCCTGCCTTTTACTGCAAATACCGAGTGAATTGAAATTTGTGAATAGGTGTTGCCCATTATAAAATGCCGCCCCTACGGGGCTTGCCTTCACAAATTACATTTTTTATGCTACCAAAATTTTGCCCCGATGGGGCTATGGCTGGAAGTGTGTAAATAAAGTTCAACAATGCTTTTCTGTACAAGAGTGCGACGCCACTGAAGCCTGATAGCAGCACTATTGGCGGTTACACAAAAATAACCTCCCTCAAATTCGCCTTCCGGCCTTATCTTTGCGCCCGCTTTTAAACTTATGATAAGTGTAAACAACGTTACCCTTGCTTTTGGCAAAAGGGTGCTCTTCGACGAAGTAAATATCAATTTTACAAAAGGGAACTGCTACGGCATTATTGGCGCCAATGGCGCCGGCAAATCCACTTTTTTAAAAATACTCAGTGGTGAAATAGACCCCAATAAAGGTTCTGTGTCCATTACCCCCGGCGAACGCATGGCGGTGCTGAAGCAAAACCATTTTGAATTTGATGAGGTGAGCGTACTGCATACCGTGATGATGGGCCACAAAAAAATGTGGGACCTGATGCTGGAAAAAGACGCCATTTACCTGAAAGAAGATTTTAGCGAAGCGGATGGCATTAAGGCCGGTGAACTGGAACATGAATTTGGCGAAATGGGTGGCTATACTGCCGAAAGCGATGCAGCGCAGCTGCTGAGCGAGTTGGGTGTAAAAGACGAGCTGCACCAGCAGCTGATGAAAGATATTCCCGCCAATATCAAAGTGAGGATACTGCTGGCACAGGCATTGTTTGGCAATCCTGATATTTTGCTGCTGGATGAGCCTACCAATAACCTTGACGTGGAAACTATCGGCTGGCTCGAAAACTTTTTGGCCGATTATGAAAATATAGTGCTCGTAGTGAGCCACGACCGCCACTTTTTGGATGCAGTATGTACGCATGTGGCGGACGTGGACAAACAAAAAATAAAGATATATACCGGTAACTATACCTTCTGGTACGAAAGCTCCCAACTGGCAGCAAGGCAGGCAAGCGATAAGAATAAGAAGATGGAGGAAAAGAAAAAAGACCTGCTGGAATTTATTGCCCGGTTTAGCGCCAACGCTTCCAAATCAAAACAGGCCACTTCAAGAAAGAAAGCACTGGATAAGCTGGTGTTTGAAGACATTACACCCAGCAACCGGAAATATCCCGGCATTATTTTTAAGCCGGACAGGGAAGTGGGCAACCAGATATTGAACGTAGAAAAACTGAAAGCATCTGTTGACGGGAAAACATTGTTCAGCAATGTAACTTTTGATATTGTAAAAGGGCAGAAGATAGGTATTGTAAGCCGCAACCCTGCTGCCATCACAGCTTTCTTTGAAATTATTAATGGTAAGCTGAAAGCTGATGAAGGGAAATACGAATGGGGCACCACCATCACATCTGCGTATTTGCCCAATGACAACACGGAATTTTTTGTAAAAAGTGATAACCTGATGGACTGGCTGCGCCAGTTTGTGCCGCCCAATACAAAAGAAACAGTGGACGAAGATTTTTTGCGTGGCTTCCTTGGTAAAATGCTCTTTAGCGGCGATGAAATAAAAAAACAGACTAACGTATTAAGCGGTGGTGAAAAAGTACGCTGCATGATAAGTAAAATGATGCTGCAAAATCCAAACCTCATTATGCTGGACGAGCCTACCAATCACCTGGACCTGGAAAGCATTACAGCATTTAACGATGGCTGTATCAGTTTCCCCGGCATTGTACTGATGGCAACACATGACCACCAGTTTATGCAAACCACTGTTGACCGTATTATTGAATTAACGCCCAAAGGCATTATTGACCGCCTTACCACTTATGATGAATACATTGAAGATGCAAGGGTGAAAGAGCTGAAGGAAGAGATGTATAACTGATAACGGTGGCCGGGATGGTAAACTTTTAAAGGTTAACAGCACGGTAATTGATGATTTTATTAAAATCCTTATTTTTAGGGTGTTTTTATTACTAACCATAAATAAACCGGATAATATGAAAAGAAAACTTCTATCAGCTTTTGTAATGGCAATTATATTCACTACTGCCGCAAATGCACAGGACTACAAAACTGCAGCAGGCCTGCAGATTGATTTTGGTGACGGCACAGCAGCGGGCCCCAGCATCAAGTATTTTTTCAAAGAAAATGCTGCTGTTGAGGGCGACCTCTTATTCGGTAATGGCTACACCATATTGCAGGCTTTTTACCAGTACCACCAGGGAATACCCAGCGTAGGCGGGCTGCAATGGTATGCAGGCGCCGGCCCCTCATTAGGCTTCGGGCATGGCATTACCACCTTCTCCCTGCGCCCGATGGCAGGCCTGGATTATAAAATAAACGGTGCGCCACTGGCTGCTTCATTCGACTGGAGGCCTTCCATCCTGCTCAGCAATGCCTATGGCGGTTCAAGGTTCAGCGGCGGCAACTTTGGCCTCGGCATTAAATACGTGATCAATTAACTTTTATCTTTTTATAACGAAGGCGCTGTATTGTACAGCGCCTTTTTAATGGGATTTCTTTATTTCCTTTAACAGCCTGTTGCTGTTTTTCAATATAAAATGCCGTTATATTTGCAGCCTTTGTATATGAAAAACGGCATCATATCCATCATTGACTTTTTTTATCCTCCATTCAAAAGGATAATGCCGCTGCAGACTTTCCGGTATGCAGCCTGTGGTGGCTTTAATGTGGCATTGGGATTTGTGCTGTTTACAATCATTTACCATTTGCTGGCGCCCAAAGATGTGGTGCATATCGGCAGCTTTCCTTTTGAGCCCTACAGCGTGGCGCTGGGTATTTCATCCTGCACTGTTTTTATAGTGGGCTTTATTCTCAACAAATACATCGTGTTCACGGCTTCCAACATCAGGGCCAGGATACAGTTGTTTCGCTACCTGCTTTCATTCTTATCCAATCTTGCCGTCAATTATGTATTGCTGAAGCTGCTGGTTGAGTATTTTAATTTGTACCCGGTACTGGCGCAGGTAATCGTAACGGCCATTGTAATTGTGTTCAGCTATTTTACACAGCAGTATTTTACATTTAAGGTTAAAGGAGTATAGAGAATGTACTGGCACACAGGGGGCGC
>JBEHYP010000167.1:0-6105 GCA_048498115.1 Bacteroidota bacterium
GCCGGCATTTTGCCAAGGGCCGCCGCCACGATGGCTGTGAGGCCGGCAGCGGGGCCGCTTACGCTAAGCTGGGAGCCGCTGAGCGAACCAATCACAATGCCGCCAACAATGCCACCAATTAACCCTGCAAAAAGGTTAGGGGCGTTTGAACCCAAAGCAATGCCAAGGCACAGGGGCAAAGCCACTAAGAATACAACAATAGAGGCAGGCAGGTCTGCCGCCAGGTTTTGAAAATATTTTTTCATTAAATGACGTATTAATCCCTCTTAAAAGGGAAGTGATAAAATGTAATGACAATAAAAAAAACGGGAGATTACATTATATTGGGAGGAGGCGTTTCCACGTCATCTGCATGCGAAGAAGGAAGCATGTCTTTATAAAGAGAAGATAATGCATTGCTGCCCGATAAAGACGGGTGCTCTATAAAGTGAAAATCATTAATCAAGTGGTCTTCATCAATAACAGCGGGAGGTTTTACAGGGCTTTTAGCCGTATGGGCTATTTCTTCTATCGTTATATTATCAACAAAAAAATAATTCACCGCCTGCCTGATGGGAAGCAGTTGCAGTACGAAAACAAGTATTAAAAATATGCTTATGTTTTTTCTGCGTTGCAAAGTGCTGCAAATATAAAACCTTGCACCTGTAAAAATCTGCCTGTTAAAATGATTAACAGTTTTTTTATCTAAAGCGGAACCGCATTATGAATTAAATATTTAATCCGCCGCAAACACTGATTACCTGCCCGGTTATGTAGTTGCTGAGTTCAGAGGCTAAAAACAGCGTAACATTTGCAATGTCTTCTGTGCTGCCAAAGCGGCCAAGCGGAATACCGGCTTTGTATTTTTCTGCGCCTTCGCCTTCTTTTAAATAACTGGTCATGTCTGTTTCCACAAAGCCGGGCGCAATAGCATTGCAGCGGATGTTGCGGCTGCCCAGCTCTTTTGCCACGCTTTTTGTAAAGCCAATCACACCAGCTTTGCTGGCAGCATAGCTGCTCTGCCCGGCATTGCCCATTTCACCAATTACGCTGCTCATGTTAATGATGCTGCCGCTTTTTGCTTTCATCATGGGCTTAATGACTTGTTTGGTCATATTGAACACGCTGGACAGGTTTACCTGGATCACTTCGTTCCATTGTTCCGGTGTCATGCGGAGCAATAAATTATCTTTTGAAATACCGGCATTGTTTACACATACATCTATCTGGCCAAATGCTGCCAGTACCTCGTTTACAAAAATTTCGCAGGCGGCATAATCTGCAGCATTGCTTTGATAGGCTTTTGCTTTTACACCCAGTACGGTTAATTTTTCTTCCAGCATTTTTGCTTTTTCAGCGCTGCTATCGCTTACATAAGTAAAAGCAATATTGGCGCCCTGTTCTGCTAATTTTATGGCAACTCCTTCGCCAATGCCACGGGCTGCGCCGGTAACAATGGCTGTTTTTCCTTCCAGTAATTTCATCTTAGTGAATTTGATTGATAACGGTTACAAATAAAAGGAATTTGTACAAAATATAAACGATGAAGATGTGGGCAAAGCAAAAAACCACTGTAAATAAAAAGCTTTGCCACCATTTGAAATTATAAAACTTTTTTGCCGCCTTCGCCACATATATTGTTACGTACAGGTACATTAATATGCCGATCCACTCTTCAGTAAAAATGTTTTGCTGTATTCCGAATAACCCGGCAACCATATTTACTATCATTACCAAAAGCGGCAGCAACAAAAATCCCCACAGCAAATAAAAGGAATTGACTTCTGCAGCAAAAACCATATGATCAAAAAAGTATTTGCGCCTGAAGAAGGCCATGCAGAACATAACCATGGCAGTCAGGGGTACGATAACGATCAGCAAAAACTTAGATGCCTTCTCTCCTTTCTGATGAAATTTTTCTGCCAGTGTTTCCACCGGCAGCCCGGTGGACGCAGCAACTGCCTGTATTTTTGCCGCTGCGTACTTGCCGTACAGGGGCTGGCTGCTATAATACTGAAGCCGCATATTAAGCCCTTCAAAAAAAGGAAACAGCAGGTACAGCACCACCAGCAGCAGGAAGAAGGAAAGCGGCTTAAAATATTTTTTCCTTTTCCCCTCACAATAATCAAATGATAATTGCCCCGGCCGCCTGAACATTGTTTTTATAGTAGTAAACAGCGTGCCTTCAAAATGCGTAATAAAGTGAAGCCCTTCTTCAAAAAAATGCAGGACGCTTTTGTCATGTTCGTCATATACTTTTTCGCCGCAGTTATTACAATATTTTCCTGTAAAACTATTGCCACAGTTCTTGCACGTTACGGTGGTTCCGCTCATCATTAAAAATTATTTTGAAAAGAAAGAATCTCGGTTAGTATGTTTCTTTCGTTGCTGAGCCTTGGCACTTTGTGCTGCCCGCCCAGTTTTCCTTTGCTCCGCAGCCATTCATTAAAAGTGCCTTTGGGCAGGGGGTGCAGTACCGGCAGGCGAAGGGCAATGTCTTTGTGCCGTTTGGCTTCATAGTCGCTGTTAATCTCTTTTAGGGCATCATCCAGTTCATACACAAAAGCATTAATATCTGCCGGCTTTTTTTCAAATTCCACCAGCCACTCGTGTGTGCCATTATTGGCTTCGCTGAAAAATACCGGCGCTGCAGTGTAATCATTTACCACTGCATCTGTTTTTTCTGCAGCAATGGCAATGGCCTTGTCTGCATTGTCCACTATCACTTCTTCCCCGAATGCATTGATATAATGCTTTAAACGGCCGCTCACTTTTATTTTATAGGGGTTGAGCGAAGTGAATTGAATGGTATCGCCAATCAAATAGCGCCACAGCCCGCCGGTAGTGCTGATAACAGGGGCATAATTTTTTCCGATCTCCACTTCTTTCAGCCCCACCGTTTGCGGATGGGATTTTCCATATTCTTCTATAGGCATAAATTCGTAAAAAATACCGTGCTCCGTGAATAACAGCATGCCATCGTCACCGGGGCAGCTTTGTCCTGCTATAAAACCTTCGCTGGCATTGTAGATTTCAAGGTAATTTATGGGCGCCCCGATGATTTTTTCAAACTGCTCACGGTAAGGCACAAACGAAACGCCGCCGTGTATATACAGCTCAAGCTGTGGCCATACTTCTTTGATGGTTTGTTTTTGCTTTATTTCCAAAATCCGTTTCAGCAGCAGCAGCGTCCATGTAGGTACGCCTGCAATGGAAGTTACATTTTCATTGGCTGTTGTTTGCGCCAGCTTTTCAATCTTGCTTTCCCATTCATCCAGTAAAGCAATGCTCAGTTCGGGGGTTCGTATCCATTGCCCCCAGAAAGGGGAATTCTGCATCAGCACCGCACTCAGATCGCCATAGCGGATGTCTTCATTAAGAGTGCTTACCTGGTGGGAGCCGCCTACCACCAAACCTTTGCCGGTGAGCAGATCGCTTGAAGGAAAATTGTTGTAATAGTAAGTGAGAATGTCTTTGCTTGCCTGGAAATGGTTGTCCTGCAGGCTTTCTTCGCTTACGGGGATAAACTTGCTTTTATCGCTGGTAGTGCCGGACGACTTGGCAAACCAGCTTACCGGTTCATTCCACAACACGTTTTCTTCGCCCTGCATCATTCTTTCTATGTAAGGTTTTAAATCGCCGTACTCCTGTATGGGCACCGTTTGCTTAAATGCTTTAACGCTGAAGAGCTTGCTGAAGCCATATTTTTTTCCGAATTCGGTGTATTGGGCGGAGGTAACGAGGTGCTGGAGTGTTTCCCGCTGTGCAGCCACCGGGTGGTTGCTCCAGTTCTGGATACGCCACAGTCGCATCCTTGCAATTTTGGATATAGCGGGGGCCAGCAACTTCATTATGCAGCAAAATACGGAAATGTGGGGGAAAGAGGAAATTTAGCCGGGTTGTGTTAAAGGGAAATAATTACAGGGCCAACCGGTATTTGTCCGCTGTTTAAATATTCTTTTACTTTTGGTGTTAACCTGGTTAACTCACTATATTGATTAATTTTCGCTGTCAAGACAAAAACCGTTATCGTGTATTTTGAAAAGTTTTGTTGATGCTGCAGGTTCTTATCAAAGGTCAATAAAGCATCAAATGAATTTTGAAGCAGTAGGTTCAACAACGCTCCGTTTTTAATTCCATTCCATTGTTTATCACGAACTGTAAAAACGTCATGTTCAGGAAAATCAGCTTTGAGCCGTCCGGGTAAATTTTCATCAAGCAGCAGCTTCATACAGTTGGGCAACGTTTTTTGCTGTCAGTAACTTATTAGCTATATCTAACAATGCAATTGCCTGCTCTTTTGATACGGTTGGGAAATCATTTAAAAATTCATCAAGGGAAACGCCGGCCTCCAAATGGTCAAACAAGCTTTCTACAGGAACCCGTGTGCCTTTAAACACAGGCTGACCGCTCAATATTTCTGCGTCAATGGTTATGAGTTCCTGAATGTTCATAAAGCAAATTTAATAAAAATTGTGTGTAGCGGTAATGTTACTGCCTGTCCCACAATTGCCCGGAAAGGGAATATTGCTGGAAATGTACCACCCTTCCATCTCCCATACAAAACATAATTATTTTTCCTGCCCTTTTTCCCTCGCCTCCTCATGCAAATAATCCTTCCTCCTCAACTCAAAATTCCTTCCCAAATACAATCTTCTTACCTGTTCATTAGCAGCTAATTCTTCCGCAGTGCCGTGCTCAAATATTTTTCCGTCAATCAATAAATAAGCCCTGTCGCAGATAGATAAAGTTTCGTTCACATTATGGTCGGTAATGAGGATACCGATGTTTTTATATTTCAACCTTGCCACAATGGATTGTATATCTTCCACTGCAATAGGATCCACGCCGGCAAAGGGTTCATCCAGCAAAACAAACCTGGGGTCTACAGCCAGCGCCCTTGCAATTTCCGTTCTCCTTCTTTCACCGCCGCTAAGGGTATCGCCATTGTTTTTACGTACCCGCTGCAGGTTAAATTCATCCAGCAGCGATTCTAATTTTTCGCTTTGCTCGGCCTTGCTGAGCCTGGTCATTTCCAGCACGGCAGTAATATTATCTTCCACGCTGAGCTTGCGGAACACGCTGGCTTCCTGCGGCAGGTAGCCAATGCCCATCTGCGCCCTTTTGTACATAGGAAGTTTGGTGATATTGATATCGTTCAAAAACACTTCACCTTCATCGGGCTTCACCAGCCCCACCACCTGGTAAAAAGAAGTGGTTTTGCCGGCGCCGTTAGGGCCCAGCAGCCCTACAATTTCCCCCTGCCTTACGTCAAAAGACACATTGTTTACAACTGTGCGGCTGCCGTAAACCTTTACTAAATTCCGGGTGTGTATTGTTAAATCCAAGGGCGGTAACGTTTGCAGCAAAAATACAGGAAAGGAACGCAGGAACAGCGTTTAAAGGTGTAAGGTGTAAAGTTTAACGTTTGGCAACCTTACAATTATTTTATAAAATTTAAAAGGCACAACAACCTTAAGCCTTTGACTTTACACCTTAAACCATTTTACATAAGTTTGCAGATATTTTTAAACAAACAATGAAAGTTACCGACCACATTGCAAAGGCAAAAGATACCCTTGTTTCTTTTGAAATCCTGCCGCCGCTGAAAGGCAAAACCATCAATACCATTTATGCCCATCTTGATCCATTGATGGAGTTTAAGCCATCGTTTATAAATGTGACCTATCACCGCAGCGAAACGATGTTTAAGAAAAAATCCGATGGCACTTTTGAAAAAGTGGAAGTAAGAAAAAGGCCTGGTACAGTAGCCATTTGTGCGGCCATAAAAAACCATTACAATGTGGACACGGTGCCGCATTTGATTTGCGGCGGCTTTACCAAGAGGGATACCGAAGATGCGCTGATTGACCTGAGCTTCCTGGGGATAGACAATGTGCTTGCATTAAGGGGCGATGCGGCAAAAAACGAAGCCGGTTTTGAGCCGGAGCCTAACGGGCACGCCTATGCTGTAGATTTACTAAAACAGGTAGTGAACATGAAAAACGGGCTTTACCTGGAAGAAGACATTAAAAATGGCGGTAAAGCGGACTTTTGTATTGGCACTGCCGGCTATCCCGAAAAGCATTTTGAAGCGCCCAATCTTGATACAGACCTGCAGTTCCT
>JBEHYP010000168.1:0-6062 GCA_048498115.1 Bacteroidota bacterium
GGAAAAAGAAAGGATAGCGCTGGTTATCCGCAGGAACGAAGAAGGCCGCGTATATGGTATGACCTATATAGACCATCAAACGAGATCGGTGTTCAACGGCAGCGATTTGGACAAGGAATATGCGGCCAAACGCATGCTGGAAAGATTAGGCCAGGAACAAAGACAGGAACGGCCATTGGCATTGCAACAGGAAATAAAAAGCACACACCGCCCTGCTGTGCATACACCTGCAAATGATTTGGCTTCTTCATTTAAACCACCGCTTCATGGCTTAGGCAACACACTCCAACAGGTGGTGATGCCGGAAGAAACGAACGAGCAAACCGCCCATGAATTAACGGAAGAACAAAAACGAAAACGTAAAAAACAAAGGGAGCAGTCCCGCGATTATTAACCTATAAAATGTGTGTTATGGCAATGAGGACAGGAGAAAACGAACAGGGGTTAAAGCAGGTCATGGACCTTACAAGGGCTATCAGCATCGCCCTGCTGCTGGTACATTTTTATTATTATTGTTACCATGCCTTCCAGGTCTGGCATGTTACCTCTGCCATCACCGACCGGGTATTGAAGAACCTTTTCAAAACAGGGTTATTCCGCAGCTTTAATACTTCCAAAGCGATTGCTTTGGGATTTTTAGCGTTATCCGTGTTGGGTGCAACAGGGAAGAAAGAACAGCAATACCGTTGGCGTACGGTACTGTTTTATATCAGCGCCGGCCTGCTGTTATACTTTGCCAGCTACTGGCTCATTTACTTACCCTACGATGTAGAAATAACAGCGATCAGTTACATGGTCACTACGGCTATAGGTTACCTTTTGTGCATGGCTGGCGGCAGTGTTATCGTGCGTATGCTGCGGGTAAAATTAAGCGGCGAGGTATCTAACAAGCATAACGAGACTTTCCCGCAGGAAGAGCGGCTGGTGGAGAACGAATACTCCGTTAACCTGCCGGCACGGTATAACCTGAAAGGTAAAATGCGCAATAGTTTTATCAATATCCCTAACCCGTTCAGGGGATTGTTGATACTCGGCACACCGGGCAGCGGCAAAAGCGTTTTTATCATCCACGAGATCATCAGGCAGCATATACAGAAGGGGTTTGCCATGTTCATCTACGACTATAAGATACCGGACTTGACAAAGCTGGCCTACAACCTGTACCTGCAATACAGGCATGTTTATGCCGTGCAACGATCGTTTTATGTAATAGATTTTGACAATATACAAGACCGTTGCAACCCCATTCATCCGGGCGCACTAAATGACCTGGCAGATGCAGCAGAATCCGCCCGCTCATTTTTATTGGGGCTGAACAAGGAATGGATCAAAAAGCAGGGCGACTTTTGGGTGGAATCGCCTGTCAACTTTTTAACGGCGGTTATCTGGTTCCTGCGCCGGTATGAAGATGGCAGGTATTGTACCATCCCGCATGCCATGGAAATGGTGCAGCAGCCGTATGATAAATTGTTTTCCGTGCTGCGTACCGAGCCGCAAATCGAACTGTTATTAAGCCCTTTTATCAATGCCTATCAAAACGGTGCTGTGCAGCAACTGGAAGGCCAGTTGGCAGGTGTATCGGTCAGCCTGGGCAGGCTGTCATCGCCTAATTTATATTATGTTTTAACAGGCAATGATTTTACACTGGATATTAATAACCCTTTAGCGCCAAAGATTGTTTGTGTGGGTAATAACCCGCAGAAAGCGTCCGTGTATGGTGCAGTTATGTCGCTGTATTTTACAACCATGGCGAGGCTGGTAAACCGCAGGGGCGGCATCCAAAGCAGCATCGTGATGGACGAGTTTACCACGCTGTACGTGCATGGCGTTGACACGCTGCTGGCCACCGCCCGTTCCAACAAGGTGGCATTAACGCTTGCCCTGCAGGATGGCAACCAGCTTCGGTTACACTATGGGAAAGAAATGGCGGATGTGCTGATCAACCTGCCCGGCAACATCATTTGCGGGCAGAATAGCGGCGACCTTGCCAAACAATTATCGGAACGCCTGGGCAAGATTTTACAGGACAGGGAGAGCTTGTCGGTGAATGGCAGCGACACGAATGTGACCCGCTCTAAACAACTGGAACTGGCCGTCCCGCCATCCACGATTGCGGGCCTGTCTTCCGGCGAATTTGTAGGTTTGGTAGCAGATAGCCCTGATCAAAAAATAGCATTGAAAACTTTTCACGCGGAGTTGATAACCGACTTTGCCAGGCTGGAAAAAGAACAGGCCAGCTATAAAGAAATGCCTGCAGGGGCAGTTACCCATAAAGCCATACAAGCACATTATATGCAGGTAAAGCAGGATGTGAAAGCCCTTATGGTAAATGAAATTGAACACATGATGGATAACCCGGAACTGTCAGGGTTAATAGTCAGTAAATGATTTAATTTTATTCATTTTAATCATAGATTTTAACACAACCAGACAAAAGCCCGCAAGTTATTTTCACTTAAAAGTGAAAATTTTTACTAAATTTGTAAATGTTCATTTATAAGTGAAGGCAAAACTCGTATATTTAGATAGATTTTCAGGGCCGAAAGCATCGGTTTATTCCCGTAATGGAGCAATTGGATGATGAAACGGTATCTGTAATTATTGACCGGTTTATTGCAGATTTTAGGGCTGATTTTACAGAGGAGGTCATTGATATTGCACGGCGCCTAAGGTCAATTGGCAATGAAACCGGATGCGCCACTAACTTTTTTAAAGAAGACGAAGGGTTAGACCCCGACGATCTTGTATGTGCGTTATATGACGTCCCTGATAAATACCTGCGCCTCTATTGTATCCGGCTTAATGATAAGATGGTGATTGTTGGTAGTGGCGGCCCAAAAACAACAAGAGCCTGGCAAGAAGATGCGGTGTTAACAAGAGAAGTAGGGACAATGATGCAGGTTTCGGGGATTGTAAGGGTTAAATTAAAAAATGGAAGCCTTCGTATATCTGCTACAGGGCTTAGGCTGGAGGGCGATTTGTACATTTCAAGAACCTAAAAACAAAATTATGAGCAAAGCTAAAAAAATAGAAGATTTTCCTGAATCATATAATAGTGACCTGATTGATGATTTATTGGGCCAGGTTACTCCAGAACAACAGGAGGAAACTGATTATAAGATGAAAATGGCGGCCAAAATACATGCTGCTTTGCGGCGTAAAGGCTGGACACAGACTCAATTGGCGGAAACAATGGGAAAACAGGTTTCCCTGGTTTCAAAATGGCTGAGCGGCACCCATAACTGTACTATGGATACGCTTATAGCAATTCAAAAAGTATTGAATACAAATTTGTTGGATGTAGAAGAATACAAAGAGAAACAGGTGTTGGATATTAAACTTAGAATTTCTTCTGATGCAGGGCTGACCGAGGATGAATTGCATAAAATTATTCATGAAGCCGGTGGAATGAGGGCCACAACCATTAGCAAAACAATGATAGCAGAAAACCAATGGTAACATTACAAAATTCTTTTAGGATTGTTGCAACGGAAATTATCAGTTTCGAAATCGTTCCGAAAGTCAGTATTTTATTTAAACCGGGCCTGTTAGATTATGACATTGAGCAGGCGCAAAAAGTAAATACCGAAAAACAGTTGCTTTTTTTTGATACAATAGTTAGGATTAGTTTAAAGGAAACAAGTGAACAATTGGTAACAATGCAGTCCGTTGCCGTTTTTGAAATACGCGACTTTGAAAAAATGGTTACACTTGTAGAACCTGCACAATTCTCTATTTCCCGGGAACTAAGTGATTCCATGGGCAGGATTGCCACAGGAGCAACTCGGGGATTGTTGGCCGGAAAACTGAAAGGAACTTATTTGCCGAATGCTATATTGCCTTTACTGCCTTTTGAATATTAATAGGATTCATTTCCCTAAGCTCAACACTATACCGTATCGAAAATTTAAAAGAAATATTGACAACCCATGTATCGGCAATCAAAGTGCTTCGCCCTTTTGACTACAGCACTGCCGATGGCTTATATCAAAGAACAAAAATGCTGGCCGGGAAGTATTTCGCAGGCAAGCATTATAACATAGACCTCATTTCAGTAGAATTCGAGGTGAAATTCGATTTCATCGAAAACAAGGAAAACAAGTGGGCTACAGCTAAATCAAAATTAACCGCTATTGCGCAAGCTATGCTGGATGATTGTATTCTCGCGGAGCCGCCCAGGCCTGTTGTAAAATATATTCAGGATGAAAGCAAAATAAAGGACTTGTCTGAAAAAATAGATGGACTATCTCAACGATTGGGTAAGGTCATCGAAGAAAAAAGCGCCGCTGAATACAGGTTACTTAAATTTCGGAAAACTTGCCTCTACCTTTTACTTTGCACAACATCCTCAATCATTCTATGGACGTTCAATTCATTTATAAAATGGCAGTGGCTGAACAGCCATCCGAAAAAGATAGCCATTTACCTTTCTTTACAATTGGCTATTATATCTGCCTTGCTTCCTATTATACCTACAAGCGAAAAAAACAAGAGGATTGAATTTATTATTGCTGTAATTGGTGCAATTTTATGCGCCTTGCTCTCGATTATTTAGTGTTTTAGCATGAACAAATTGTTGACTCGATTTAGCTCGCGGTAGGGTATATAAATTATGATTCATATTATCCATTGTTCCAGCAGGCCCTTCCATGTTGTAAACCCCTTTTTTGCATCGCCATAGTCATGAATAACGCGGAAAAAGCCATCGTGTTCTTTAGCAATATAAACTTGCCTGCCAACAGTTTCTATCTCGGTTAAAATAATATCAATTTGAGTCAATAATCTTTTTAAAGCTTCTCTTGCTTTATCGGTATGCCAGATATATGTTGCTTCTTCTGTGTCCAATGTTTCCCAAACGATATAATATCTTTTTTCCCCCGCTACCAGGAAAAGAAAAGAGAATGGCTGTAGGGTGAACCTTACCTTTAGAATGGTTGCTTCATGCCTTGAAGCCAGGTATTTCAACTGGTGGTAATGTTTTGATTTTTTTATGGCCAGCAGGTCATCTATCAACTGCTGGTCTGTGGGGTACAGCCTTTTCAGGTTATTTGAGGCCGGCAATTCGTCCAGTGTGTAAAACTGCTTACCGGTTTTTGGCGGGCCATGCAAAACTTCTTTCTTTACAAACTGGAAACGCATTGTGTCAATCATCTGGCTATTGATGTCCTCGATATCCTTTGACTTCGCTGTGGCTGATAAAATGTTCGTATCATTATAACGGATAGCAAGTTCGGCTATAATTAATTTTTTCTTTAATGCTTTTGAAAAATAATCCCTGATGGCCTCAAACTCCGGGCGCACATCAGCATTGGCTATCTCAAATATTAATTCTTTCCCTAATTCCTCAATATAAACCGGGAAACTCACAGCACCGGCCAGGAATCGTATTTTCCATAGCGGCACTTTCATTGTCTTCACCAATACCCGCTCTTCTGAAGAAGGCGATACTGTTTTGATTGGCGCATGCACGTTTGGCTGGTTACTTAAAATAACAGATTGCATTAACCCGGTTGTATCAATCGCCCTAAATGTTATTTTTTCAATGCCGTAAAAATAAAACGCTCTTTGCGCAGCAATATCATTTTGGGCAAGCTGGTAATTATAATCTGCTATCTCTGTAAAGAGAGTACCTTCCGTTTCATCATAATTCAACACCCTTATTTTCCAAACCGCACCTTCTGCAAACCGTTCAACAGTAAAAGGAATATCAAGGCAATCAATATGCAGCCATTGATCGGTTTCATTTATGCAAAAATGTTTTTCCTTAAAGGAAAGTACAAGCTCATCAAATTTTGACAACTTGTTTTCCCTGAGCAATTTTCGGTAATATTTGTTCCTTTCTTTAAACAGGTTTAACAGGTATGGGATTGACTCGTCTTTATAATCATAAAGAATGGGCGTGGTATGGCTTATTTGCACCCTCCCGATATATTGAATCAGTTTACCTTCAAAAGAGAAGGGATCCGCAAGCACCAGGCAATTAATCGAATTAATATCCATGCCTTCCCCAACAAGCTGCCCGGTCGCCAATACTACCTGGAACTCCCCGTTTTCCACCTGGG
>JBEHYP010000169.1:0-6015 GCA_048498115.1 Bacteroidota bacterium
TGCAAGGGGCATTGACGTGGATAGTATTACGCATGTTATCAATTACGAGCTGCCCGATGATATGGAAGTGTACACACACCGCAGCGGCCGTACTGCCCGTGCAGGCAAAAGCGGTATCTGTATTTCTATTTGCCACAGCAGGGAAGTATATAAGATACGCCAGCTTGAACGCATCATCAATGCAAAGTTTAATAAAATGGATGCGCCAAGTGGCAAAGAAGTTTGCCGCAAACAGTTCTTTCATTTTATGGACAAGCTGATGCAGGCCGATGTATCGCATGGTGATTACGAAACGTACATGCCCGACCTGATAGAAAAATTTGCTGCTGTAAGCAAAGAAGAAGTGTTGCAAAGAGTAGCCGCACTGGAGTTCAACCACTTTTTAAAATACTACGAAAACGCAGAAGACCTGAATGCAGGGATGAAACGTGATTTCAATGCAAGGCAGGAACAAAATTTCAACCGGGAAGGCGGCAGGAGAGATCGCGGCAATTATAACCAGCGGAACAGCGGCTATACAAGGCTGTTCATTAACCTCGGCACAAAAGACGGGTTTTATAAAGCCAGCTTTTTACAATTTATCCTTGATGAAAGCAACCTGAATAAAGATGTGCTGGGCAGGATAGATATGAAAGAGATGAACAGCTGGGTAGAAATAGACAGCAATGCCGCGGGCAGGATGATAAAAAGCCTTGACGGCAAAAGATACAATGGCAGAACGGTAAGGATGAATGAAGCGGATGGTGGCTTTAGAAGGCCATCGGATGAAGGAAGGGGCAATAGCAGGCCGAGGGCGAGAAGGGCTTATTAATGATTTCAAGAATAGAATGGATAAAAGGACCGTCCCCGGTCCTTTTTTTATTATAATAAGAATAGAATCAACTTTCAGGCTTTGCCTTTGTACCTGGTGACACTTATTTCTGCGGGATAAACCCTTTCCAAAAAACCCGCCTATTTCTCCCAAATTTGGAATTTTGCAGTGACTGCCAACGTTTGATAAATATTTTTAAAAAAGAAATTTCCCGCCCCATATAAAAAAGCCGGCATAGCAAGTATGCACTTAAGCTTATAAAAATCAATAAGTTAGGTAAGAACTACTTTCAAAAAGTATTCCCGGGAACTGCCTTTTCAGCTTCTTGTTTTTTACCGTGCCAACATTTGGCTTGTCATTGGATTTTCTACCCGTGCCATCAAAAAATGCTTTTGTAAAAAGCAGTAAAAAAATGGCCAATTAATTATCCGTAACCAACCCCTTTTTATATGAAAATTAATTACACAAAAAAGTTAAACACGAAAGCAGTGCTTTTACTGCTGGTATTGCTTACTGTAAGTGTTGTTATAACCAACGCACAGTTCAGGAGCTATGGTAAGATATACTCCGATAATGTGAAAGGCGGTGGCGCCACTATTTTCGGCAATACGCTTACGCATATCCTGAAATCAAATGGCCCTGATACTGCCAAGATGAACAGCAACAGGGCCGATGGCAACGCTACCAGCGGTAATGATAACAGCAATATCCAGTATGTAGATATTGACGGCAGCAATGGCGCAGGCAGTGGCACCCGCAATTCTTCTTCAGCAGATTTGTTTTTGCCGGCAGGCGCCAGCACTATTAAACTGGCAAGATTGTATTGGGGCGCCCGTGTAAAGCAGGGTGACTTTAACATTACACAAGCTGCCAACCGGAAAGTAAAAATCAGGTTTGGCAACGGCACTTATGCTGAATACACAGCGGCGCAACTGGATAAAAATACTACCGGCAGCGGCAATAATGCTGTGAGCCAGTACCAGGCATATACCGATGTGACGGCCTTTGTACAAAACAATGGTTCGGGCACTTATACTGTGGGCAATGTGCCTGCGTCCGTAGGCTCTGTAAGTAACGGTGGCAATTATGCCGGCTGGTGCATAGTGGTAGTGTATGAAAATCCTTCTGCTGCTGATTACAACAGCGTAAGGGTATATGATGGTTTTGAGCAGGTGTTTGCCGGTGGCAGCGAACAAATTTCTTCTGTTACGTTAACAGGATTGAATGTTCCTTCAGGCCCGCTGTATTTCAGGGATGCCAAAATGGGCGCTATGGTATGGGAGGGCGATGCCAGCCTTAAACAGGATTACCTGAAAATTAATGGCACCAAGTTTTACAACAGCCTTAATGCAATAGACAATCCATGGAACGGCACCATTACTGACACAGGCGTTCACGTTAGTACCAAAAGCCCTAATTATACTAACCAGATGGGAATTGATATTGACCAGTTTTATGTAGGCACCGGTTATGGCATACAGCCGGGCGACACTACCGTGCAGTTGGAGTTTGGAACGGAATCAGACCAGTATTTCCCCGGCCTGTTCACTTTCGTGATTAAAGCAAAAGACCCGACCATTGTGCTGGATAAATTTGTAAGTGATGCCAACAACAATCATATTGCAGAAGAAAATGAAGAGCTTACTTATACCTTAAAAGGCAAAAACGTAGGAGAAGGCAATGCTAATTTCTGTGTGCTGAGGGACACTTTACCGGCATCTGTTACGTATGTTCCCGGTTCAATAAAAGTAATCAGGGAAGGCGTATTATCCCGTGGCACAGCATTTACAGACGCCGTCAGCGATGACCAGGCTGAATATGTGCCAAACGGCAGGGTAGTTGTATTCAGGATAGGTACGGGTGCCAATGGCCAGCAGGGCGGTATCCTTGCACCGGGAGAAGAATTTGAATTTGAATTTAAAGTAACGGTAAATCCTGTTGCCAATGGTGGTGACGTGCCTCCTATTATTAATGTAGCAAGGATTGAAAGCTATTCTGATGCAGGCATAAAATCAACAGATGACGGCACAGCTATTATCGAACCACTGGCCGGGCCGCTGCCTGTAACATTAAAATATTTTACAGCAGCATTAAGCAGCAGCAATACAGTTAAAATAGACTGGAGCACCCTGCAAGAACTTAATTGCGATAAGTATTTTATTGAACGCAGCATTGATGGCAAAACATTCATCAAGGCAGGAGAAGTAAAAGGACACGGCTTTACCAGCCTGGATATGTACTATACATTCAACGATAATATTGCAGGCATCAACAGCAGCATTGTTTACTACCGCCTGAGGCAGATTGACATTGACGGCAGGAGCAGCTTTTCAAAAGTGGTATCCGTACGCTTAAAGAAAACAGGTGATTTTACTGTATCGCCTAACCCGTTCAGCAGCTATGTAAACATCAATATTGACTGGAAGAGTACTGAAAGCGCTTCTGTAAAAATATACAGTGCAAACGGCAGGCAATTACTTTCAAAAAACATACAGCTGAACAAAGGCACAAACTTCATCCAGCTGAATGAGCTGTCTTCATTACCTGCAGGCAACTATTTTATGCAGTTCAACAGCGCCGCAGAAAAAATAGTGAAGCAATTAATAAAGTTGTAAAGGTTGGTTTTCAAATAATCCATTGTTTGTAATACCGGGCAAAAGCCCGGTATTTTTTTATTAATAAATTAATGCGGGCTAAATGCAGGATCGTTATACATCTTCTTGTTAAAAAGATAGTATTTACCATCATCATAATTTCGCCAGTAGCGGCGTCCTTCCAGGTCATAATACAATCTTCCGTCAACAGCTTTTTTAGCAGCCCTGTCATCTACCGTTATCACTTTTGGAAGCGTCATTGGAGGAGGCCTTTTTACCACCGTCTTTTTTACTGTGGCTTCCGGGTTATTCCCTGCTGCCTGTGGCTGGTGTTTTTTGCTGCAGCCTGTAATAAACAGGCCCAATATAAAAATTGAAGAAAAAAGGTATTTCATTCGCTATGGTTTCCGCTTCCGTGTCAATTATCTTACCAAAAGCTGTTAATAAAATATAAGTATAAAGAAATAGTTATATCATGTATTACATTATTGCGGGCTGCAATTGTATTTATATTTGCTGAACAGAAAAACCAAAGCAACCCCTGCATACCATGAAAAAAATCCTCATAGCACTTGCCTGTATCACCGGAAGCCATTTATCTTTTTCACAAACAAAGATTCCTGTTGATTCTGCAAAGAGCCACATTGGAGAGAATGTAATTATATGTAACGAAGTATTTGGAGTAAAAAGCATGGAGAAAGTTACTTACATTAATCTCGGCGCTGCTTATCCCAACTCTCCGCTGACCATTATCGTTTTTGCAGAAGACCGTACTAATTTTCCTGAATCACTGGAAAAATTATACGGCAACCAAAAAGTGTGCGTGACAGGAAGAATAAAAGAGTACAAAGGAAAACCGGAGATAATCATTTCAAAACCGGAGGAACTGGTGGTGCAATAAACAGGCAGCTGCGTTATTGTTTCCATCTCTTTTTATTATAATGATGGCTGTAACCAAATTGCTGCGGGACTATATCTTTCCGGCATCCTGCAAAAAACCACGCCACCAGTAGCCGGAGTTTTTAATAGTGCGCAACTGTGTTTTAAAATCCACGTGTACCAGCCCAAACCTTGCTTTATACCCTTCATTCCATTCAAAGTTATCGGTAAGGGTCCATGCAAAGTACCCCTTGATGTTTACACCTTTCTTTTTTGCCATCAGCATGGCATGCAGGTATTGTTCATAATATGCAATACGCTCTGCATCGTTTATCACGCCATTTACAAGCTTATCCTTAAAACAGGCGCCACCTTCGGTTACAATGATCTCCCTTACGCCGCCATACAGCCAAAAGCGCCTGAGCATGCGGTAAAAGCTGTCCGGGTTTATTTGCCATCCCAGCGCCGTGTGCGGCGCTTTGCGGGCGGCAGCTTTCACTTCGCTTGCATGTATATAAGGTATAATGGAGTTATGCTTTACCGTTACCGAAAAATAATTCTGAATACCGATAAAATCAAAATCAAACCGCAGGCGGTCTGTATATTTCCAGGCTTTATTATGCAGGTGCAATTTTTCAAGCAGTGCAAAGCCTTCTTCCTGCGGAAAGCCCCTTCCCAAAGCCGGCTCTATAAACATCCTGTTCAGCAATGCGTCCAGTCTTTTTGCGGCAGCAATATCGGCAGCGCTGTTGGTATAGGGCAATACTTCGCTGCATGAAAAAGTAGTGCCGATATGCGGCCTGTTCACGATGCTCCTTACAATGCGGCCACCCTCTGCCTGCGCCATTGCAGCATTATGAATAGCTGACAGGAAAAGATGCAGGTCTTTTTTTCCCGGCGCATGCTTACCCAGCATATAACCCAGGCTTGTAAAGCCCATCGGCTCATTTAAAATGATCCAGTGTTTCACTTTATCTCCATATTCTTCTGCGCACACAGTAGCAAAACGTGCAAACCATTTTTGTATATGATAGCTTGCCCAGCCGCCTTCTTTTTCCAATGCCTGCGGAAGATCCCAATGGTACAGCGTAACATAGGGTGTAAGACCCAGCAATAAACACTCATCAATCACCCTGTGGTAAAAAGCAATGCCCTCTTTGTTTATCCTGCCTGTTCCTTCCGGCAGAATACGGCTCCATGAAATTGAAAAACGGAATACGTTAAAACCAAGCGCTTTGGCCAGCAGCAGGTCATCTTTATAACGGTAGTAAAAATCGCAGGCAGGCCAGGGCTTGCTGCGGTCTTTTATTTTCCCGGCACGTTTTGCAAACACATCCCAAATGGAAGCGCCGCGGCCATCCATATCATTGGCTCCTTCGTTTTGCAATGCGGCAATGGCAACGCCCCAGGCAAAATCATTTCCAAATTGCGATTTAGTAAGCATCGTGTTTTACAAATATTAAAATATCCGAAGTTGGCATTTGAATGTTACCGGAACATTATTTTTTAAGCATACTGCCTGATGATTTCCCCTGCTTCCTGCACATAATGGCCTCCAAACAAAACAGCATGCACCAGCAAGGGATATAGCTGGCATAACCGCAAGCGTTGCTGCCATCCTCTCTCCAATGGATATGCCTGCTGGTAAGCATCATAGAACGGCTGCTGAAAACCGCCAAATAATCTTGTCATACCAATATCCATCTCTCTGTGGCCATAATAAACAGCAGG
>JBEHYP010000170.1:0-5948 GCA_048498115.1 Bacteroidota bacterium
AGGGGGATTGTTTTTTATAACCTCCTGTGCCTTTGCCTCATGGTAATAGGATATAATGGGCATTGAGCGGGTAGCGGGGGGCAGGGCGTGGGATAGGTTTGTCCGTTCCGGTGCCTGCTGCCTGGCAATAACGGCAGCGTGTCTGTTTGCTACCGGCAGTGAAAATGCAATAACCACAGCCATTATTATGGTGGTGAAGCCCAGCTTGAATTGCTGGGCAAGGCTGATATTCACCTGTGGCGTAGCGGCAAACAGCCGCTTTACCCTTGCCAGCAAATTTTTCTTTCCGTTAGTGGCGGCCAGCGCCAGTTGCAGGGTGGCATGGCGGTTTTTTTCCAGCAACAGCAGGGCAGCCGCATAATCGTGGCTGCTGTACCGGTAATTCAGCACCCAGTCATCACAGCAGTTTTCCCTTTCTTTTCTTGCAATATTACCCAGCAGCCTTGCAAAAGGATTAAAGAACAGGAGCATTTCAATCAAAGACTGGAACAGGTTCACGAGGTAATCATTGCGCTTGATGTGTGCCAGCTCGTGCAGTATTACTGCTTCCACCTGCGGGGTGCTGAGATTGCTCACGGCTGACACAGGCAATAATATCACAGGCTTTAAAAAACCAATAACGAAAGGCACGTCTATTTTTTCTGACAGGTAAATGCCCACTTTTTTGCCGATGCCGATATGCAGTGCCGATTGCGTAGTGAATATTCTTATATCAACAGCCGCCTTTGTAAAAGGGCCATTTTTTAATGTATATAAATTTGAAAGCCGGCCGGCAAAACGGGCAGCCTGCAGCAGCAATATAGCAAGATATACGGCAGACAGGCACTGCAGCGCACTGGTAAGCCCTTCTGAAACCTGCACCCAGCCTGCCATAGCGGCCGTGCTGCCGCCAGCCCTGGCCAGTAAATAATTTTGAACAGTGGTGTTGGCAAACCATGCAAAAGATAAAAACAGCAGCAGCAAACTAAAATAATGCTTAAAGAGTGCTGAAACATTTTTACCGGCAGTAATTACAGTTTTGTAAAGCAGCCAGAGCACGGCGGCCTGCCATAAGCTGTTGGCAATGCCCCAGCCAAGTGATTGTAAAAAAATGTATTTCTCAAAAACAGAAAGCAGCATAGCAGTTATTTTTTAATGCTGTTTAAAAAATTGCTTATTTCTTCCAGCTCTTCTTTTGATGCTTTGTGGTTGCCCAGCGCCTGCATCACCAGTTGGGCAGGGGAGCCGGCAAAGAGCGAATCAATCATTTTGTTTACTAAAAAGCTTTGTGTTTTTTCCCTGCTGATGGCTGGCTGGTAAATATGCGTCTTGCTGCTGCTGTCCCTTGTTACCAGGCCCTTTTCAAACATTATCTGCATCAGCTTTAAAGTGGTGGTGTAGCCGGCTTCCTTGGTCTTTAATATTTCTTCATGCACTTCCCTTACGGTGGCAGATTGCTTGTGCCACAGCACCTGCAGTATTTCCAATTCACCTTCTGTGGGCTTTATTTGTTTTGTAACAGACATAATACGATTGTTTTCGTATGTAAATATAGAAGTTTATTTCAAAAAACAAACTAAAAGTTTCGTGGATTGTGACAGGTGGTTAACCGCCTCCATTTGCTCTCTGACCAACGGAGATTTTTTTATATTTCTTTTTCGCATTATGCCACTGGTTGAAGACCATAATTATTCGGAAAACGAAAACATACTATCGTTCCTACGGAATTTCCTTTGTACTCCTTTGTGATTCTACCAATCTGTCGCCCCTGGCGGGGCTAAAGTGCCGTAGGCACGACATATTGGTAGAAATAAATTGTGAAAAATACCTCAAGTCCCGTCAGGGGCGACAGTTTCAAAATCTTCTGAAAACTTGTGGTGGAAGATCAGGCGGCGGTATCTTTTTAAATACACCCAATGTTACCTGATGATAATGACCATTCCTTTCAGCACTGTTTTTTTGTCATCGTTCAGCCGGATAACATAGGGATAAGCGCCGGCTGGCAGCTCTTCACCTTTAAAGCGGCCATCCCATGGCATGTTCACTGCTTTGTTGGCAAAAACTATTTGCCCGTAACGGCTGAAGACATTCAGCTCAAATTTTGGATAGGCATCCAGCATGGGAACAGACCAGGTATCATTCAGGCCATCGTCATTGGGTGTAAAGGCATTGGGAATAAAGATGCCCTTGTACACTTTTACATTCACTTCGTCAGAAGAAGTGCCGCAGCCTTTGGGAGATACCACGTTCAGGCGGTAAGTAATATCTTCTGCCGGCGCCACTATTGGCTGCAGTACCAGCGGATCAGTAAGGCCGGGCGCAGGGTCCCAGTAAAAATTTTGATACGTATTGGTGATGGCTGCATCCAGTGCAACGGAGTTCCCGGCTATCAGTATTTTATCAGGCCCTGCATTGGCAATGGCTTTTTCATATACATTGATGTGAACGGAAGCCGTGTCGGTGCAGCCATCGGTATTTGTTACCATTACCTTATAGGCAGTTTCAGATGCCGGAGATGCTTTGGGATTGCTGATGACAGGAGAGGACAGTCCTGCTGAAGGCGACCATTCGTAACCGGTGCCGCCTGATGCAAACAGGGCAATGCTGTCGTTTATACAAATTGCTGTATCGGAAAACGGCACTAAAGCATCCGGTGCCGGCAGCACCGAAACAGTGGTGCTGCCGGTGGCGGTGCAGCCTGCATCACTCGTTACAGTAACATTGTATAGGCCTGCCTGCGAAATGCTGCTTCCGGAAATAGTTACCGTTGCCCCCGATGCAGTGTACCCGCCGGGACCGCTCCATGAATATTGCGTTCCCCCTGTGGCAGTTAATTCAATGGGTTTCCCTTCACATACAGGCCCGTTATTGCTTACAGTTACCATGGGGTTGGGGTGGATGATAAATTGCAGCGGCTCACTGTTTATCCTGCATTGTGGTGAACCAATGCTGCCTGCTTCGGCTACGCTGAGCCTGAATTCATAAGTGCCTGCAGCCATTCCCGGAGGAATATTGTAATTATATGAAAGGGTATTTGCACCGGGAATATCCGCCCAGGCCGCACCGTTTGTTTTTGCCTGCCATTGATACACCGGGTTGGTGAACCCTGCAGAAACAGCACAGTTCAATGTGTAATTATTGGGGATGCCTTCGCAAAGGTTTAGCGTGGTAGTGGTTTGCCCTGTAACAGAGGGCGTAAGCTGCGGCCCGCAGGGCCTGAAAGTGATATCGTCCAGCGCAAGGTCATTGCCGCAGCCGCCCGGCGCATTGTTTACAATGCGGAGCACCACATTGCCTGCACCGGCAGGCGTGGCAAAGAAAAAGCCGTACTGCTTCCATTGTGGTGAGCCGGTGGGCGGGATGCTGCCGGTATTATAGGTTTGCAGCACTGTTCCTGCTGTGCTTTCTATTGTAAAGGTAAGGTCGGGCTGGGTGCTGTTGTTTCCGCAGGCCGATGAGCTGATAACGTTGATAATCCATGCTGCAAATTCATACGTGCTGCCGCCGCATAAGCCCTTTACCGTATCCACGTAAAAAGTGCCGGGATCATAAGAAGCATTGACCAGCATAAAATAGCCGCTTCCGTCGCCTGTATGGTCGGTAGTTAAATTGTGCCATGAGTCACCAAAGCAGCCGGAGGTATTCGTCCTTACCGTGTAGAAGCCATCATTGGGGCAGTCACCGGAAACAAAGCTGTAGCCTGTGGCCGCTGCAGCCAGCGGGGCGCCGGGATTGGCGCCATGCCCGAAAGTAATATTCACCAACGGATCGCCCAGGCTTCCTGTGCACAATTGTGAAAAGGCAATACCGTAACAATGGAGGCAGCAAACAGCAATGAGTAGTTTCCGGAGCATCAGGGTACAAATATCTGCTTTTGGAGGGAACTATCAACAATGTAAAATCAACTATTATTCTTTCTTTTAAAAGCTATATATGGTTCATATTATTCCCTCGTGTACCAGGGAACAAAAGGGTCAATGTAATATCCGTTACCGATCTTCTTTTTTTGCGGTTTACCATTCTTTAAAATATACAGCTTGTTCTTTTTATACAGCATAGAAGCAGGGCAGTGCTTAAAATTTTGCTCATATTGAAAAACGCTGATACTTCTTGTATTGGGGTCATTTATTATCCTTGATGGTGTATAGTCTTGCGACAGTATTAATGAATCTTTGCTATTACCATTCTTGTCAATTATCGCTATAGTATCGTAGACAGGAATTGGCTTTAAAGTTATCTTCCTGCCGCTGCTTGTCCAATTTCCTATGGCCCAGCCCCGGTATGTATCAAAGCTGTACCAAAATTTAAAAGTAGAATCATCGTTTAGCCAAATTTTACCGTCCTGGCGGGAATAGCATCCTGTCAGCGTATCCTGAGAAAAAACCATGCTAAAGCATGCAAGAAGAAATATCGTTAGAAATATTTCCGGGAGATACTTTTCTCTTTTCATAAAAAATTTACTTCCGTATTTTTATATTCTGTAATTATAACTTTAGCATAAAAGCCTACAACAGCAGTAGCTTATATTTTTTAAATAACTAAATAACCTTTTTAATCAATATCAAATACCTTAACATCTGTTATTATAGCATCTTTATAAAAAGTATAAATCGCTGCAGACCACTCCCCAAAATTATTATTCTTCCAAAGTAAACTAGACTGATTAGCATCCAAAGGCGTTTGCCAATAGATTTCTAATCTAGGATAGCTTAAGTAATGGTCATCTGTTGTGTGAGGATAATAAAAAGCATACGATGTGGATGTTTCCTTGTTTTTATCATAGTGAATGGCCCCAAAGGGAGTAAAAAACTTTATCTGTATTTGCAAATTATCATACAAAACAGAAAATGGCTGACCAATATATTGGGTCTTATTAGCTACTATTGTTTGCAAATACGCAAGTGTATCAGGTACGCCCGCTTGTGCTTTTGCATTTTTTGAAAAGCTTATTAATGCAATAAATCCTATGATTAATATATTTTTCAATCTCGTATCTGAATATCCTTTATTATGCCATTAGCATAAAATAAAGCAGCCTCTGAATTCCATTGTCCTCTATTGTTATTAGTAGCACGAATAATATCAGACTGAGTTGCATCTAATGGCATTTGCCATGAAATTCTAAGCAGCGGATATGCTAAATAAATTTCATCAGCAGTTTGCGGAATATACCATCCAAAAGAAGTTGAGGTTTCTTTATTTTTATCATAATGAATTGCGGCAAAAGGGAAAAAATATTTTATTTCAATTTGCAGATTATTCTTAAGCACCGAAAAAGGTTGGCCAATGTATTGAGATTTATTGGCTACGATAGTTTGAAGATAAGCAAGTGTATCGGGTACACCTTGCGCTTTTATATTTTTTACAGACGCAATAATGATTAATATTAAAATTAGTTTTTTCATTTTTTGTGTTTTACGAAGTTAAAAAATTAAAGACAATCCTGTGTATAGGTTGTTTTTTCGGGTTTAAATAATCCTTGCCGTGGTGTAATGGTAGTATTTACTACAATAGGTTTAAATTTTCCGGTAGTGGGGTCTTTTTTGTTTAACGTTACTCCTGCATTATATTGATTCAATACTCCTGCCATTGCCATTTCATAGGCGTAATTTTTTTTGGTAGTATCTCCATCTACAAAATGATTATACGCCTTTTCAAACGCCTTCCCAATCTCTGAATCTTCCTTCCATGCATGAGTGGTATCATCCAGGTACTGGCTTTGAGTGGCAAAAAATGACGCTGCCTGTGCAGCATTGGTAACAGTAACCACAAATTGGTTGCCATTAGCTGCTGCTACAAAATTGCCTTCATAATAGCCATCTTCCATATGCTTGCGGATCAGCTCGTATACATCAAAAGCCGACTGGGCAGGATATCCTTTTGGCGGATGTGTATGCAACGCAGCTACCTGCCTTGTTGTGTTGGGATTATAACTGATATCATAGCGAATACCGGTAGCAGTGCCGGTA
>JBEHYP010000171.1:0-5917 GCA_048498115.1 Bacteroidota bacterium
GAGCCAAATACAGTGTTCTGGGCAATGGCTCCTTCGACAGGAAAGGAATATCCCTTGTAAGCAAGACAGGATTGGTGCTTAGCGTTGCATTGGCAGGGGTAGCCTACCTGCACGAAAGCACACTGGAGCCGGATAAAAAAGATGGCCTGCTTGCTATTTCACTCGTTATTGCGGCTATTCATTTTATCATATTCATCTTAAAGCTGGCAGGGCGAAAAGCGTCTTCCTGAATAACTAACTTACTCTGAACATTCCCCCGTAAACCGGGGGATTTTTTTTTGAAGTACCTCCACTGGAATATTTCTGCCTGCTCAATAAAATTCTTACAGTATTTTTGAACCATGCGTAAATCGCTGAATATACTCCGCAATTCCCTGCGCCTTACTTTCCAGGAGTTAAAGGTCAACAAGCTGCGTACAGCGCTGAGCCTTACCGGTGTGGCTTTCGGTATATTCTGCATTATCGGGGTGCTTGCTACCGTTGGCAGCCTTGAACGCAATATCCAAAACGAAGTAAAAAGCCTCGGTACCAACACCATTTATATTGACAAATGGGATTACAGCGGCGGCCCTGATAAACCTTTCTGGAAATACAGGGCAAGGCCGGCAATGAAATATACAGAAGTGGAAATGATCAGGCAGCGCTCCACGCTGGCAGAAGGCATTGCTTTCCTGATGCAGACGCAGGGCAATATTACCTATAACAACGACATGATATCCGGGGCTTCCGTTTATGGTATCGTGGAAGCCCAAAATGTAATACAGCCGTTAAGCTTTGAAGCAGGCCGCTATATTTCTTCCGCAGAATTTAACAGCGGCAGCCCTGTTGGATTAATCGGGTATGATAATGCAGAAAAATTGTACGGCAGCGCAGAGCGGGCATTGGGCAAAAGCTTTGAAATAAAAGGCAAGCGTGTTCAAATAGTAGGCGTAATAAAAAAAGAAGGAAAAAATTTTGTAGGCTGGGATTATGACAACTGCATAATGGTGCCTTATAAACTTTGCAGGCAGCTATATGAAGAAGAATACAGCAATCCCATCATCATTGTAAAAGGAAAGGACAAAGTGCCTTCACAGGCGCTGATGGATGAACTGGAGGGCATTATGCGCCAGGTACGCAGGCTGGCGCCCACGCAGGAAGATAATTTTTCGCTCAACAGCGTGGAAGCTTTCAGCGAGGCCATCACACAACTGTTCGGCACCATTAATATTGTTGGTGGTATCATTGGTGTTATCAGCTTAATTGTAGGCATGTTTGGTGTGGCCAACATCATGTTTGTAACAGTTAAAGAAAGAACAAGCGTGATCGGGTTGAAAAAAGCCATCGGTGCCAAAAGCAGCAGTATCCTTTTTGAATTTTTGCTGGAAGCTGCCATCCTTTGCCTGTTGGGCGGGGCATTTGGTTTGTTATTCGTTTATATTTTGTCGCTTGTTTTGTCTGCGCTTGATTTCCCCATGTTCATTTCCATTCCGTTATTGATAAGCACTGTTATCATCTGCCTTGTGGTAGGTGTTATCGCCGGCATTTTCCCTGCATCACGTGCTGCCAAGATGAACCCCGTGGAAGCTATAAGGAGTAAATAAGACACCTCCACCTAATGAGTATTGAAAATTGAGCATTGATTATTGAACATTTTTCGGCATTACCACATCTGGAATGTTCAATAATCAATTTTCAATACTCAATTTTCAGGTAATCCTCACATCACAAGCCTCTTTCATTTTCTCCGGCTGTTAAAGTATTTTTGCAACGTGAATAGTGAAATAAATATCCTCGCCATTGAATCTTCCTGCGATGAAACCGCTGCATCCGTATGCGTGGATGGAAAAATATTATCCAATATTATTGCCACGCAGGCAATACATGAAAAATACGGCGGCGTGGTGCCTGAATTAGCAAGCAGGGCACACATGCAAAACATTGTGCCGGTAGTGGATGAAGCATTGAAGGCTGCCCGTTGCGGATTAAAAGATATTGATGCCATTGCCTTTACACAGGCGCCCGGGCTGATTGGCGCCCTGCTGGTGGGGGCACAGTTTGCAAAATCACTAGCGCTTGCGTTAAACAAACCGCTTATTGCTGTGCACCACATGCAGGCGCATGTGCTGGCTAATTTAATTGCTGGCGACAAACCCTCCTTCCCTTTCCTCTGCCTTACAGTAAGCGGCGGGCATACACAAATTGTAGTATGCCACTCGCCCACTGATATGAAAGTAATTGGCGAGACCATTGACGATGCTGCAGGCGAAGCTTTTGATAAGAGCGCTAAGCTGCTGGGCCTTCCCTACCCCGGCGGCCCGCTGATTGATAAATACGCCGCTAACGGTAACGCACAACGCTTTTTGTTTCCTGAGCCGCAGGTACCGGGATTGAATTTCAGTTTCAGCGGGTTGAAAACTTCCATCCTGTATTTTTTACAAAACGCAGGGCAAAGCAATATTTATAAAGAAGAATTTAAAGCCGCTGAAGAAGAAAAAGAAAAGTTTATTGCTGGTAACCTGCCTGACATTTGCGCCAGCATACAGCACCGTATTGTAAGCATACTGATGAACAAACTAAAAAAAGCGGCCAAAGAAACAGGCATCAGGAATATTTGCCTGGCAGGCGGTGTAAGTGCTAACAGCGGCCTGAGAAAAGCTTTTACAGAAACAGGCACGGCAATGGGATGGAAAATATTCGTTCCTGCCTTTGAGTATTGCACAGACAATGCAGGCATGATCGCCATCACTGCCTATTATAAATACCTGGCAAAAGATTTTGCTGATATGAGCACCACGCCATCAGCAAGGGCTGTTTGGTAAATTAAAAAATAGAAAAGGGTTTACAACCTTATAGAAAAATTCGTGTAATTAGTGTAATCAGCTTAATTCGTGCAGTAAAATGGCCAACACTTATTTCCGCTTCAAACAATTTACGGTTCACCAGCAAAATGCTGCCATGAAAGTTTGTACGGATGCCTGTTTATTTGGGGCAGTTGTGGCAGACCAGGTTAAAACAAAATCATCTGCCGGCATACTGGATATAGGAACAGGCACCGGGTTATTAAGCCTGCTGCTGGCACAAAAAGTGCCTGCACAAATTGATGCAGTGGAAATTGATGAAGCTGCATACAAAGAAGCAAAAGAAAATTTCAATGCGTCTCCATGGAAAGAAAGGCTCCATGTATTTAATCAAAACATTCTTTTTTTCAGCAGCGATAAAAAATATGATTGCATTATCAGCAACCCGCCTTTTTTTGAAAACGATCTGAAAAGCAGCAATGAAAACAAAAATGCTGCAAAGCATGATACCACCTTAACGCTGCAGCAATTATTTGAAGTGGCGCAAAAGCATATCAATGAAGACGGCATGTTTGCAATATTGCTTCCTTACCACCGTTTTGATGAAGCCATTGGCGAAGCAGGCAAACAAGGCTTTTATCCTGTAAAAAAAATACTGGTAAAGCAAACGCCAGCACACCATTATTTCAGGGCAATCCTGTTGCTTAGAAAACAACCTCCGTCATTGCTGCATGAAGAGACTATTGAAATAAAGGATGAGGCCGGTAATTACACTGCTGCATTTGCAGGTTTGCTGAAGGATTATTATTTGTATTTATAAAAGCCGGGCAGAAGTTTTTTTATCGTAAAGAACACAGAGGAAGAAACACAGAGCACAAAGATTTTGTTTTATTACCCGCCGTATTCTTTCATATAGGCAAAATGTGCTGTTATTTTTCCTTTATTTACAATCGTGGCCCTGTCAATTAATTCACTGCTCCCTTTTACCAAATCTTCCAGCACATATTTTATCAATTGTTCACCAAAATACTGGCTGGCATCTCTTGGCAGTTCGTTGGGCAGGTTGCCTACCGCCATCACATCAATACTACCGGGTAAATAAGGCGCTGTCTTTTGTTTTGATACCTTATCCACGCCGTACACAGGATTGTCAATGTTTTGATCGCCGAGGTTAATGGGCACAGAGCCATGTTCATCATCTGTAATATCGGCAATAGTTTGTATACAAAATGTTTCATCAATATCATTCAATTCAAAAAGCCTCGGTATACCTTCTGCCCAGTATATCCCGTTCATCAATATATCTGTGCATTTGGTAAATGGCAAAAAGCGGCTGCGGTATTCCTGTGGGTGCTCATGAAAATGGTCACGCTTATACGTCCGGGTTTCTTTGTGTGTGTACAAATCAGCGCCTTTTAATTGCACATATACAGGATAGCTGAAATTCCTTTCGAGGTATTCACCGGGTTCTACTTCTGTAATGCCCATCAGGTTCATTACCTCCAGTATGCCATGCGCCACACGCCCGCTACCCGTTACTGCTATTTTGATATTCGGCACTTTTAATCCGAAATAGGTATGAATGAGCGTGCGGTAATCTTTGCAATCATGCACAGCACCCAGTGAAAAAGCGCCGGTTCGTTTTCCATAAGCCATCATGCCGTTGTGTGCCCCGACAATGCCTGCAAAAAAACCAAAGCCCAGCACACGCTGCCCATCCTCATGCACAAGGCATTCATAATCCACCAGCGTAATTTTTTTATCTATCACCGCCCTGAATAATTTTTGATTGTAGGGCTGCAGCTTTTTTGTGTGGGAAAAGAACAGGTATGTTTTTCCCGGGATGAGCATATCTACGGGCACTTCTTTGATGCCCAGTAAAATATCACAACTGCTCATGTCCTCTTTTATTTCCACGCCGGCGCTTTCAAATTCTTTATCTGAAAAACACCGGTGCGGCGAATATTGTGCTATAACTTTTATTGCAGGAAAATTTTTATGCAGCCACCTGCATTGCGCAGGGGTAAGGGCTACCCTGTTGTCAGCAGGAACTTTGCCTTCTCTTATTAATCCAATTTGCAGCATCAATCGTTTTGTTTGACGGCAAGTTAAATAATCTCACCTAAAGCAACACATTTCAACTTCACTCAATCAGCTATCCTGCATCATACATCCCATATCCTTCCTATTTTTGTGCTATGAATTATTTTGAATTATTTGACATTCCCGTAAGCATTGACATTGACCAGGCCGCACTTACCAAAAAATATATTGAGCTGCAGAAAAAATACCACCCTGATTTTTTCACACAGGAAAATGAGTGGACGCAGGATGAGGCATTGGAAAAATCATCTGAAATAAATAAAGCTTTAAAAATATTAAAGGATAAGGATGCTACTATTTTTTACATACTGCAGTTAAAGGGCCTGGCAGAGCATGAAGAAAAATACCAATTGCCCCCCGACTTTTTAATGGAAGTAATGGAGCTGAATGAAAATTTATCCGCCAACTCAACGGAAACCATTGATGCTTTTGAAAAAGATATTTACAATGAAGTAAGCAGCATTATCCAAAGCTATAACGATGCCACTGTTACCAACGAAGCGTTGTTAAAACTGAAAGACTATTACTACAAGAAAAAATACTTGCACCGTATTTTGGACAGGTTGGAGGGATGATGTAATATTGCACCCCGTTTAAAAACGCGTTGATACATTAAAACGTTTAAGTCGTTTGATAACGTTTTGGGCTATGAAACGATTAAGCGGAAAAACGTTCTTGCCCAGGTGGCGGAATTGGTAGACGCAGCAGACTCAAAATCTGCCGTTCGCAAGAATGTGCTGGTTCGATTCCAGTCCTGGGCACTTAAAAAATCCTGATAGTTGTATCAGGATTTTTTTATTTATGCAATTCTATATCTATTACACTTTATTGCACGCCTAATGGCTACATAAAACACGAAGCCCCGACAATTTGCCGGGGCCCCGTTCATCCTTCACCCGTTAGCTTTGTCTACTCTTCAAAGCCAACATACCGCTTAATTTATTTGCTGGTTATTATCACTTTTTGCACCCACCTTTCTTTGCCTGGTCCTGTGATATCCACCTGGTAAATACCTGCTGCAAGACCTGAAGGTA
>JBEHYP010000172.1:0-5810 GCA_048498115.1 Bacteroidota bacterium
TTTTACCGCAGTTCTTTGTTCAGCTGCTTTGCTCACACAGGCACAGACAGCTGCTAAAATTGATTATCATACCTCCGCACCGCTGAGCAGGCTTTCGCCCGCCCAGGGGCAAAAATTACAGGTGGAAGAAACCACTACATCAGTAACCACTATGGATATGATGGGACAAAGTATGGAAATAAAAGCCAATGCGGCGACCATCAAACAACTGGAAGTAAAAGAAAAGAAAGAAAAATCTTTTATACTTACGTCAAACACTACACGAATTAATTTTACCGGCGAAGTAATGGGCCAGCCTTTAACGTATGATTCGGATAAGAAAGAAGACGCTGAAAGTGAAATCGGGAAAGCTTTAAAAGGCGAAGTAAACAACCCTTCTGACATTGAAGTGGGCGACAACGGCATTATGATACCTTTTCAAAACACAGAAGCTAAAAAGGATGATGCAGCAGGACAGGCAGCAGCCATGGCCCGGCAAATGCTGACACCGCAGGAAGACAACGGCATCTATCCTGCATTCCAGCCTTTGCCCGCAAATGTAAAAACAGGAGATACCTGGACAGATTCTGCAACCACTGACGAGATTAAATCTTTCAAGGTATACACAGTCAAGAGCATAACAGGCAATGATGCGACAGTGACAGTAACCGGTACACAAACACTAAGTAAAATACAGGAAAATATGGGGATGCAGGTTACTGTTAACATGCAATCAGCCATTACCAGCGAAATTGTAGCAGATAAATCAACCGGGATAGCCAAACAGCAAACCATTACCGTGGACGGTTCCGGAACTTCCGAAGTAATGGGGCAATCCATTCCAATGACAACAAAAGTAACTGTTACCAGGGTTACTAAAAGCCTGTAAAAAAGTTCTTTTTTAAATAAATAAAAGCTGCCCGGAGGCAGCTTTTATTTTTATAGACTGCCTGCCGGATCATTTTACTTTTTTTCTTTCGCTTTGGGTTTCTCTTTTATTATGCGTATAGTCATTGCCTTTGCTCAGTTGCTCCTCTCCTTCCCTGCTGTCAAGGCCATCTTTATTTTCCGGCCTTTTTTTCTTTAAAGTGCTCAATGGCATAGCAGCTTTGCCATGCAGCATATTTTTTGTTTTCATATTTTTTTCTTGTTTTTATTTTAAAAATCATTCAGCTGATTCAATTGCTTTGCCAACAGCCCTCACAAATTTTTCATCTTTTGCGTTGTCCATTTTCCAGCCGCTTTTCCTGCGCTTGACAATTCCGAAATGCCTGTTGCGGATGAATATATCGTATTCAAAACAGGAGCCCTCCCGGCAGGATTGTAAAATAGGTACAGCTTCTGCTTCAATAACTGTTTTATTATAATCTATTGCCAGCTGCAACGGCTTTCGCTGCAGGTTACGAATCATTTCTTTAAAAAAAAGTATCAGCTTCTTTCTTTGGGCAGCAGCCGAAAGGCTCCATTTATCCTTGCTGGCCCGCTTGTGCGCCAGCTTAAATTTGAGGCCTTTCAGCGAAGTGGTATAATCATCCTTATCGAGCTTGTCCACGTTTTGATAAGCAACAATGTACCACTGGTATTCTGTTCCTACGGGCACACCCGAGCCTTGTGGCGCATGGCCTGCACGCCGCTTAATTACCTCGTAAGATATTTCCCACAGGTCAGGAGTGATCTTTGTCTCCCGCCAGTCGCCTTTATCATAATACCACTTATGGCTCCGGCCTACCTGCATGCCGGTATATTGTTTTCCCTGGTAAAACTTTACGTCATCATAATCAACAGGCCGGGCCTTGCTTTTCTTTGTACCGGCTTTTTTAATAACAGGAGCCATCGTTTCTTTTCCGGGGCTAATCCAATTTTAAGACCATTTTTATTACGCAGCATTCAATGCCCGGCATGGCAGTTTTTACTATGCTTTGGCGGCGGTACAGGATATTCTACAATTGAGGGAAGGGCCTGTTGACAAAAAAACAAATTGTGTAATAATATTCCCGGCAAAAAATACCGGCAATTTTTCTTTGATAAAAGGGAGTTATACAATTCTAATGTTTAAGTCATTCTTTTTCAATTATAAAAATTATCCCGTTGCAGGCTGGCGCTTACTGCCTGCTGCCGGTGGCACGGTTTTAAAATTATCATCACGTCTTTTAAGGACTTAATTTATTTTTTCATTTTAAAAATTTAAACATTATGCCACGTAATTCAAATCGCCGGGGATTTGCTGCAATGGACCCCGAAGAAAGAAGACAAATTGCAAGGAGAGGCGGGCAGGCCTCTCATGGTGGCCGCGGAGGCTATCAAGAAGAGTACGATGATGACTATGCAGAGGATGAGTATGACCAGGATGATGATTATTATGATGAAGACGAAGATGATGATTATGATGATTACGACACCCAGGCAAGCTACGATGAGGACGAAGATGAGGATGAATACGATGACGATGAATATGATGAGGACGAAGATGAAGATGAAGATGAAGAAGAGGATGATAACCGTGGCCGCCGTTCAAGAAGCGGGTACGGCGGAAGAAGCGGATCGCAGGGAGGCAGGGGTTCAGGCCGTGGATTTGCGGCTATGGATCGTGATGAACAACGCCGTATTGCCAGCAAAGGCGGCAGGGCTTCCCATGGTGGCACCAGCCGGGGTAGCGGTGGAAGAGGAGGCGCTTCATCCCGCAGTGGCAATGGAAGGCAAGGCAGCTCCCGCCGTGGATTTGCTGCAATGGATCCTGAAGAACAGCGCCGTATTGCCAGCAAAGGCGGCAGGGCTTCTCACGGTGGCACCAGCCGGGGTAGCGGTAGCGGTGGAAGAGGAGGCTCTTCATCCCGCAGTGGAAATGGCAATGGAAGGCAGAGAAGTTCAGGCCGCGGATTTGCTGCCATGGATCCTGAAGAAAGGCGCCGTATAGCCAGGAAAGGCGGACAGGCTTCGCATGGGGGATCGTCCTCCAACGGCAGGCGTTCTTCTTCCGGCGGGCGAAGCGGCGGAAGCCGTTCTGGCGGAGGAAATTCCCGTAGCGGAAGAGGCCGTTAAAACAGTTGCTATGCTAAATAATATTGATCATGTAATACTGTTCCGGGAGCCTTTTCCGGAACAGTATTTATATAATTTTTATAGTATGAAACAAACAAACAAAAGAAACACTGCCGGTGCGGCTGCAAAAACCACCCAGGTTAAAAAACCTGCAGAACAACAGGACGGTTCATTGCTGGAAAAATTTTTAGAAGACCAGATGAAGGACATTTATTATGCAGAGCAGCAAATAACCAAAGCGCTTCCCAAGATGCAGAATGCATGCACTACAGAAGAACTGAAAGAAGCATTCGGAGACCATTTATACCAAACTACCAAACAAATAAAAAGGCTGGAAAAAGCTTTTGAAAGAATGGGAAAAAAGGCGGAAGGAAAAAAATGTGAAGCTATTGATGGTATCATAAAAGAAGCAGACACCATCATCAGCGAAACAAAGCAGGGTACTATGACCCGTGATGCGGCCCTTATCATTGCTGCCCAAAAAGTGGAACACTATGAAATAGCCACTTATGGCGGGCTGGTGCAGCTGGCTATTACAGTCGGGCTGCATGATGTGGCAGAACTGCTTGACAAGACACTGATGGAAGAAGAAGATACAGACCAGCTGCTGACGGATATTGCCGAAAGCTATATTAACATTGAGGCAGAAGAGGAAGAAAAATATTCCTGGAATAAATCAGAAGAGCAGGATACAGAGGCTGCCGTATAAACATACTTCTCTTTGGGCATGGAAGAGTAAGCAATTTCTATTGCAGGCTCTTCCTTTTTATTAATCATTTCGAAAGCATACCCTCATAATAATATTATTATTGTGCAACAGGTTACCCATTAGAGGAAATAAGTACCATCAGGGCTTGTTGCCTTTATCCTTATTTTTTACCTGGAAAATAAAAAGGCAATAATTGTTACCACCAAAATTATCAAAGCAAAAAAAGGAATAACCATAGCGACCTGATTTAATAGTACTTATACCTTACTTCTTCTCCTGTTTTATTTACCTCATTCCACCGCTATAATTTTATGAGCTATACTAATGCCCGGAGCCTGCTGGCATATAATTAGCACAATAGAGTAAAACGCAAACAATATGTTTTATTTTGAACGTTCCTACAAAGTGCTCAACATCATCGGCAAGCTGTCTGAAAAAGTTTTTTATGATTCCATAAAGCCTTTTAAAGAACAACCACCCAAAGAAAAAGAACTGCAGTCAGAAAATAAGATAAAGGACCTGCCTTCCACTTTATTCCTGTCTTTTACAGCGGATATTATCAATAAGAATATTTTATTCACGAGGTGATGGGTTACCAGTTTTGAAAGACCAATCCATAGCTTTCTTCGCTGATAATATCTTTCCATCTTGCAATGAGTTCTTTATAGGCCTCTCCCACAGGCATTATCTTCCTGTCCAGGTCATACAGGCCCAGTTCGTTTACATTGCCATCGTCATTGCGTAAGGCAGAATCCCAGTCTACCTGGTGCAAAAGGCTGTACCAGGTAAAGCCCACCACCGGTATGCCGTCATGCTTGAGCCGGTGCACATTTGCCCACTGCTTTAAAAGCCATTCTTTACAGGCCGGCATGCGGATATTTGTCTCTGTATGCATAATAGGCAATTTATACCGGCGGTAATACTGGCTGGTAATAACATAGTAACCGAATATTTCCCCTGCTGCCTGTGTCATCCCGCCGGGATGCACAATATGTTCATTGGTCACATAGTAATCGTTTCCCATAATGCACCTTGCCTTTACCTGGTTATGAATGAACCACTGGTATTCGGCAGCAGTCATCCCGTTGCTTAAGAGGTATTCATACATGGTAACATTTATCGGGTAGCCGTAAGTAAGGTCGAGGGATAAAAATCTTTTTTGGTTGAGGAACCTGGCCAGTGGTGTAGCAGAAGGATCGATCGCATGAAAATATTCTGATGATTCGCTTTGTATAAAAGTGGCATCAGGCTGCACTTTCAGTATGGCATGCATGGCCATTACATTGGCTTTGCAAAGGTTTTTTAAAGCCGTTACAAAATGAAAATCTGACTGCAGGCGCTCGTTCCACCAGCCATACTGTGCTGAAAACATTGCCGCAATAAATATTTCATTGATGGGCGTATATAATTGCAGGTAAGGGAACCTTTCTGCAAATGCCCGGGCATATTCTGCAAAAAATACCGGGAATTCAGGATTTTGAAAATTTCCTGCCCAGTCGGGCACACCAAAATGGCAAAGGTCAACAATAGGTGTGATGTTCAGGTCTTTCAGGTGGCCAAAGGTTTCATCGGTAAAATCCCAGTCGTACCGGCCGGGTGCCAAATGCGTTTTATAATAAGGAGCACCATACCGCAAAAATTCTATTCCCAGCTCCTGCAATAAAGCAAAATCTTCTTTCCAGCGGCGATAGTGATCGGTCTTTTCCATTTCATCCACTCTCTTCTCTGTTCCGTCCGGCAATACTATAGTAGGATAGCTGTTTTCAATCCCCGTGGTAAACATGAATTTTGATCCCGGCATATATTTAACGCTTTTACCAGCAGCAGCAAACTTAAGACCAGCAGCAGATTAATTTTCCCACGGTGTAACCGGCAGATTGGTTATTCCACAGTCTGTACATTTTATTCCCAACTTTTTGTTTTTCATTTCCAGGTTTCACAGGGCAGGTGCTGTGGCACAATATTGATTTATACTACGTGTGCGCTTATTGCAATGATATAAATACAGGTATATGTTTGATTACTTAATTGTGGGTCACCCCGGGATCGCCCGCGGAAGCCGCCGGCCTGCAAGCGAAGGACG
>JBEHYP010000173.1:0-5260 GCA_048498115.1 Bacteroidota bacterium
TAAACTCAATATCACTACTTCTGCAACAATGATGTTATAAAAAGAATTCTATTTTTTTATCAAGGTCAACTATATAAGCTATATCTGTCAATTGACCGTCTGCCTGCCCTGCCACATTAAAAATACGGACGCCAGGCAACAACGTATCTTTTGAAGCACCATACAAAAGGAATTTATTGTAAGCAGGAAAATACATAGTATCGTCTCTATAAGGCGGGTAAATAGTTTCTGAAGGTAATTGCCTCATGTATTTTAAAATAAATCTCCTGTCATCATCTGTAACAGCAAAGCGTTGGGATGAGGTAACCTTATTGGGAAATACCAGGCTTGTCAGCATGTTGTGCAGGTCTTCCAGCGCAAGCCTGTTGCCAGCAGGATCAACCGGCCTGTCGTTGTATTGTGCAGGTTGCCGGTATAATACTTTATTATCCGGTGAAAGAAATACAACAGGGTTGGTATGCCTGTTTTCATCTTCGTTCAATTCTTTGCACAGGCGTTCTGTAATTTGTGCATTGGCATATCCTTTCTGCTGTAATTGTTCATTGATGTATTGCTGGCCTGATAATTCATATAAGCGGTTGCAGGCTTCTTCATCGCCTGTTACCAGCATCCGTTTAAAATACTGTGCAAGCGTGGGCCTGCCACCAGGTGCAGCAGGGTCGTTATACACGGCAGTTTGTTTGCCGTACCCGGCTTCTGTAAGCATGGTGCTGTTTTTATCAATGCCCGTTGCTTTTAATTCGTTAAAGCGTTGCAATGCAAGCAGGCTTATCGGCAATGCAACAACTCCGGCAGGATAGAAATAATGACGGGGGTCCACGTTAAAATAAAAGTTTTTCAGTCCTGCAATGCCATTGGCGCCACGGTCAATTTTTGTATAGATCACCTGCACATTGTATTTGTCCCGGTTCAATAAAATGGAATCAAAGTATTGGGGATACTGTTTGAAGAGGTCAACTAAAAATGCATCAGTACGGGCACTATCTTTTACAACCATTTGTGCCTGCATAGTAACGGCGGGCAATACACTAAAAGAAAACAATATGAAATAACGGATTGTTCTTATCAGCATGAATAGTGTTTATGCTGCAAAATACGCTAATTAACGAAGGAAAAAGGTTCAGGGAGGAGGAGAAAATGAAGACGAAGGGGCTGCGAATATTTATTCAATAATTCTTTCCCCAACAGGTTCGGCAGGGTTGCCTTTGCAGATGCGGTAAGCAGGGAGGTTAGTGGTGGCAACAGAGGCAACAGAAAGCACAGCATGGGTTTCGCAGGTTACGCCGGGGCACACAATTGCTTTGGCGCCGATCCATACACCATCCTGTAATATAATGGGGGCAGTAATAAGATCAAAACTGTTTTTTTTGTAATTATGGTTACCGGTAAGCAAAAATGCACCCTGCGAAATACAACAATTATTACCGATAATAACATCAGCAAGGTTATCAATCCATACACACTCTCCTATCCATGAGTAATCGCCTATCTCCAATTTCCATGGATATTTAATATTTACGGAAGGCTTGATTACGATTCCCCTGCCTGCTTTGGCGCCAAATAAACGCAGCAAAGCCACCTTGAGTGAAGAACTTACCACCAAGGGGTTTTTAAAGAAAATAATATTCGTACAATACCAAAGCACCTGTTTCAGCCTGGAGGCACCGATAACAATCGTGGTTTTAAAAGCGGCATTGTTTACAGTATTGGCCATCCTTACGAAAATAAATGGTAATAGGGCTTTATAAGTTCTGTGCCGTTGATAAACTTACGGGCAAATTGCCAGGCATTCATTGCATAGCTGTCAAACTCTGCCTGGTTCAGGGCGGCTGTTTCTTCTATCACTGCAATAAATTTTTCTTTTTGTTGCAGGGGCAAGTGCCAGCCCGCCTTAGCTTCCTCCAGATGCAACCACGGTGTCTGGTCACTGATTAATACCGGCCTTCCCACCAATAATGATTCAAAGATAGCATGGCCAAAGTTTTCACCGGTAGTGGGCAATACAAATAAATGGTGCTGCTGTATTAATGTATCCAGTTTGTCGCTGCTTTGCGGCCCAATGTAATTACAGGAAATATTTTTGGGTAATTGCTGCATCAGCGTTTTGCATTGCATCCAGTAATTTTCATCTTCCACCGGCCCTGCAATGGTTAATTGCACCGATGCCTTTACTGCCTGCAGCACTTCCAGCAAAAACAGCAGGTTTTTTATAGGCACTATCCTCGCTATAAATATACAACGCAGCACACCTGTTTTTTTAGCACAGGAAACAAATGCCGGCTGTTCCATTTCAGGAAGGTTGTTGGCAACAATGGTCTGGGCACCCGGAAAATATTTTTGAACCGCCTGTTGCTCCCGTTCATTAGTAGCATGAAAAGTAACTTTTTTTGCCATGCCCAGCAGATTGTAAAAACGAAGGAGCAATTTTTTCTGCTGCGTTTTTTTGCTCAGTGCGCTTTCGTACAGGCAGCCTCTGGGGCATACCAGCACTTTGCAGGTAATCTTTCCCGTTAGTTTCAGCCATAACGGGGAAACAGCAAATAAAGGGGAAAATAAAAGATTGATGTATAAATAATCAGGGTTTACCCCGTTTATCACCTGCTGAAGCTGCCGCCTGCTGAATTTCTTTTTAGGTACATATAATATACGGGCGCCGGTTTCTTTATTAAACAGCCATTGGCCGGTGACAATGCCGGGGTAAGGGATATCATCACCGTGGTCAGTATTAGCCGTAAAGACATATATGTCATACCGGCTATTCAATGCCCTGCATATATTTACGCAGGATTGTATCGGGCCACCGGCTTTGTAGCCCGGTATAAACCATTCAATAAGGATAAGTATTTTTTCCCTGCTAGCCAGTGCAATAAGTTTTCGTTTACCCCGCAGCGTTAGCCTGCCCGTGCTTCTTCTGCGACCGGTCAAAAAACCACATCATAGCAAAAATAGCAGTATAAGCAGCGACATTGAACCATGTGTGGTTATCTAAACCCCAAAGCGCCCGCCAGTGGCGGTTTACAGCTATCAGCATCAAACAAATACGGGCTACATTGATAAAAAATATCAGCAGCAGCCCGCCTGCTATCCATTTTATTTTTCTTGCCGGCAGCAACTGGTTGGCAATAATAAAGGCAATCCAGGAAGACATTACACCATACCCGATGCAATCATACCCTACATGAACCCCCAGCCCCTCCTCCATTTTAATAGTATAAATGTCTTTCAGGTAAGTATTAAAGCCGGCCATTTTCAGGACAAAAGCTGAACAATGCAGCAGGAACCATCTTAAGCCGCTTACATAATCAAGCCAGCGGTCAGCAAACTTCCAGTATATTCCGCCCGGGGCTGCAATACCAATAAACGCAATAGTGCCGTAGTATAAGATGCAAAATGTGAGGAGGAATTTTGTAAGGAACCAGAGAAATTTTTTATCCGTGAAGAAAAATTTCATTGCGCTAAAATAATTCAGGAGGCCGGAGACGCTGCCTGTTTTTCGTATATAAAAAAATCACAGGCGCCTGCCAATCCTGCATTGGATATTTTTTGTTGCAGCTGCCAGTCTTTGCAATACCGGGTTATCCAACTGGTAAAATTCCGCTGGCGCACATGAAATACTTTTTCTCTTTCAACATCCCATGCATAAATGATTACAAATTTAGCAGAAGAAGAAAAAAGTTCCTGCATATATTGCTCATATACCTTGTCTTCCACCAAATGAAAAATCACATCGAGGGAAAGCGCCAGGTCAGGCAGGTGCTGTGATATGCTTTGCTTCCAGCCGGTATCAGTATAAACATAAAACCGCTTGCCCGTATCATCATTAAATAACGCTTTACAGTTTTTGATTGCAGTGGCAGAAACATCCACGCCTGTATAATCAGCGAAATGAAAATATTGCAGCTGGTTGCCATCGCCACAGCCCAGTTCTATAACAGATCGTATATTTTTCTCTGCCACAAACCTGTTTATCACCTGTGCCTTGTACTGCGCTTTATCCCCATAAGAGCCGGGGCCGGACGTACCCTGTTCTGAATATCGCTTTTCCCAATAGTTGCCTGAATTACCAAACTTGAGTTTAAAACGGTAGTTAATGAGCCATTTGCCTGCAGGAAAATGGCTCAGCAGGCTATACAACTTTCTGTTAATCTGTTTTAATAACAACGTAAGGATTTATTTATAGTTATGGTCAGCACATAGCCTGCTGCTTGTTAAAACCGCAGCCGGGATGCCGTCCAGGTATCACCAAAGTCTGCCACATGCCCGTTATATTTGTGAAAAAGGATTGAAAAGATACTTTGGTCATGCCTGTGCTCAATAAAAAACGGCAATGGCGGCAATGCTGATTTTGAATCATCAATATTCCTGTAATCATTAGTACAATAGTATAGCCATTCCTTTATAAACTTCATTGTCAGGTCGTTCTTTTTAATAATAAGCCGGCCGGCTTCAACCATCCTTTTAAACGGGTACAAAATTCTAAAGCCCATTCTTATATACAAATCCGTCTTTATCCAGCGTATGCACCATCCGCCTTTTGCCGCCAGAATGGGTATTCTCTCGGATGGAAGGTTTACATAATTAATCATATCCAGGCACTCCTGCCTCGTTCCCTTCATTTCATTTCCTGCATCGCCATACACCAGTATATCCCCATCATTGAGCTGCTCCAGGGCTTTTAATATAACATGCGGCTTCCAGATATACAAGCCATATCCCTTCGGGTTATCTTTTATAAATTTTCCATGCCGGGTAATAAAATCATCATCAAAGTCTTTGGGGGAATATTGGACAACGGTTTTAAAAATGTTTTTTGATTCAAGCTCCGAAGCATAACGCTGCCTGGTTTTTTCATATTTTTCATCTGTAAAACAGATTGCATGATAATCCATAATCGTGTTTTTAACCGCCGGCACCAAAAATTAAGCTCAAATATCAGCTACCGGTAAGCAGCAAGTTCTTCTGGCTAAATAACCTGGCTTTATCGGCTGCCCGCCAAAGAAGATAGTTTATAGCGCGGCGCCCTAAAAGTTGATTTAAAGAATATAATCACTATGTAAACTAAAAAGCAGGACTTGAACAAGTGCCCCAAAATAGTCTGCAATTCGCAGTCGGGGCGAACCGGGTAATAAAAAATCAAGGGCAGGAAAAGCAATAATGCAGGATATTCTTTACTGTGCTTATGAAAAATATTCAGAAAAAAGCTGAATACAGCTCCCATAAAAAACATCATGATGCAGCCGCCGAGCACACCAAAATTTAT
>JBEHYP010000174.1:0-4944 GCA_048498115.1 Bacteroidota bacterium
GTTCTACGGACGCGGCGACGTCACCGACGCGATCGGCGAGGCGCTCGCCTCGGCGCCGCATGGAATTTTTGGCTCGTCTAACCGAAGCCGTTATTAAAGCCGGCGCCACGGTTGTCAATATTCCTGATACCACAGGCTTTTGCCTCCCTCACCAGTACGCTGAAAAAATGGCTTACTTAAAAAACAATGTAAGCAATATTGACAAGGCCATTCTTTCCTGCCATTGCCATAACGATCTTGGCCTTGCCACTGCCAACTCCATTGCAGGCGCTGTGGCAGGCGCCAGGCAGATCGAATGCACCATCAACGGCATTGGCGAAAGGGCAGGCAATACTTCGCTGGAAGAAGTGGTGATGACAATTAAAAAGCATCCTGAGCTGAACCTGTACACTAACATTGATGCCACGCAACTGCTACCTATGAGCCGCCTGGTTTCTGAAACCATGCGTATGGTAGTGCAGCCAAACAAGGCAGTGGTGGGTGATAATGCTTTTTCCCATTCATCCGGCATTCACCAGGACGGGTTTTTAAAAGAAGCTTCCACTTACGAGATTATTGCTCCCGAAGAAGTGGGCGCCGATACCTCTAAGATTGTACTAACGGCAAGGAGTGGACGAAGCGCTTTGGCCTACCGGTTCAAAAACCTTGGCTATTGCTTTGACCGCAACCAGGTGGATGAGCTATATGAACGTTTCCTGCAACTGGCCGATGCTAAAAAGGAAGTGCAGGATGAAGACCTGAAAACAATGGCAGAAGAGCATTTGCAGGTGCATGCATGATTTTTATGTACCCGGCTGTAAAGCTTTGTGGTACTTCAGTGGCATCGCACTCTTGTACTGCATATCATTATTGAGCGAATAAGCCCGAAAGGCTTGAACGTGATTAACCGGGTGTAACCCGGAGAAATAAAACGAAAAAATGCCTAAAACACTTTTTGAAAAAATCTGGGAAAAGCACATCGTCAAAACTATTGACGATGGCCCTTCAGTCTTGTATATTGATACACACTTTATCCATGAAGTAACATCTCCGCAGGCGTTTAACGGGTTAAACAAAAGGAGCATCAGGGTTTTCCGCCCCAGGCAAACAGTGGCTACTGCTGACCACAATGTGCCTACGCTCAACCAGCATTTACCGATTAAAGAAGAACTGAGCCGCATGCAGGTGGAAGCGCTGATAAAAAACTGTGCAGAGCATGGCGTGGAATTATACGGCCTCGGCCATCCTTACCAGGGCATTGTACATGTGATAGGGCCGGAGCTGGGCATTACACAGCCGGGCATGACGATCGTTTGCGGCGACAGCCACACTTCCACGCACGGCGCATTTGGCGCTATTGCATTTGGCATAGGCACCAGCGAAGTGGAAATGGTATTGGCAACCCAATGCCTGTTGCAGGCAAAGCCAAAGCTTATGCGTATCAACGTTGATGGCGAGCTGAACAAAGGCGTGGTATCAAAAGATATTGTGTTATACATCCTGTCAAAAATATCCGCCAGCGGCGCTACGGGCTATGCAGTGGAATTTGCCGGCAGCGCCATTCGCTCCCTAAGCATGGAAGCAAGGATGACGATATGCAACATGAGCATTGAAATGGGTAGCCGCTGCGGATTGATAGCGCCGGACGAAACAACATTTGCGTATATACATGGCCGTGAGTTTGCGCCAAAGGGAGCGGAGTGGGATAAAAAATTAGCGCAATGGAAGCAGCTCTGCAGCGACAGTGATGCGCTGTTTGACAAAGAATACCACTTTGATGCAGCAGACATCCAGCCGATGATCACTTACGGTACCAATCCCGGTATGGGCATTGGCGTCACTGAAAGTATCCCAACCATCGAAACTATTAATGATACAGACAGGTCAGGGCTGAGCAAATCGCTTGCTTATATGGGGCTTCACCAGGGCGAAAAAATAAAAGGCCACAAAGTGGATTATGTCTTTATCGGCAGCTGCACCAACAGCCGCATTGAAGACCTGAGAATGGTAGCGGATTTTGTAAAGGGAAAACAAAAAGCAAAAGATGTGGAAGTGTGGATCGTTCCCGGCAGCAAACAGGTAGAAGCACAGGCGCAAAAGGAAGGGATCGATAAAATTTTAGCGGATGCAGGCTTTATGCTGCGCCAGCCCGGCTGCAGCGCCTGCCTGGGGATGAATGAAGATAAAATACCGGCAGGCAAATACTGCATCAGCACCAGCAACAGGAATTTTGAAGGAAGGCAGGGGCCCAATGCAAGAACATTTTTGGCAAGCCCTTTAACGGCGGCAGTAGCAGCCATTACCGGCGAAGTGGGAGATGTGAGGGAATTTTTGAATTAAACTATTGGTTATGCCTGAAATAAAATGGAATGCGGATTTATATACTACGCAGCACAATTTTGTTTTTAAATACGGCGAAGATGTAATAAAGTGGCTTGCACCGGCAGCAGGCGAAAAGATCATAGACATCGGCTGCGGCACAGGGCAATTGACAAATGAAATTAAAAATTTTGGAACGGAGGTTACAGGCATTGACGCCTCCGCTGAGATGATCGCAAAGGCAAAAGAGAATTATCCCGGTATTGACTTTTATGTAAAAGATGCCACTGATTTTTCTTTTGACGAACAATTTGATGCAGCTTTTTCCAATGCTACGCTGCATTGGATCAACAAGCAGGAAGCAGCGCTGAAATGCATCTATGGCTGTTTGAAAAAAGGCGGCAGGTTTGTTTTTGAAATGGGCGGGAAGCATAATATCGAAAGCATACACGATGCCATCAAGAAAGTATTTGAGGCGGAAAAGCTGGATGATAAAATAAGCAGTACTTCCAATTACTTTCCATCAGTGGCAGAACAGGCTGGGTTGCTGGAAAAAACCGGGTTTACCGTTTCTGATGTAGCTTATTTTAAAAGGCCTACAAAACTTGAAGGTGGTGACGGGATGAAAAAATGGATCGAACAGTTCTGCGGTTTTTTCTTTGGCAATGTTTCAAAAGAACAAAAAGAAATGATCACTGCCAAAGCTGTTGAAGAATTAAAGAAAACAAACTATACAGGCAATACCTGGTATGCGGATTACATACGTTTAAGAATTAAAGCAATAAAAAATTAGCGAATGGGTGTTATTGTAAACATAGAGGAAGAAAAGAAAAAGAGCCTGGACACGGCGAAGTTCCAGTCGGAAAGGAAAGTGATCCGGTCTGCTGCAGTGCCGGTAGAGCTGGAAAACATTGATACCGACCAGATCATCCCTGCCCGTTTTTTAAAAGCAACTACAAGGGAAGGGTTTGGTAAAAATTTATTCCGTGACTGGCGCTATGAAAATGATGATGAGAACAAACCGGTACAGGGATTTGCGCTGAACAATAAAATCTATTCCGGCAAAATACTGGTGGCAGGGAAGAACTTTGGCTGCGGCTCATCGAGGGAGCATGCGGCATGGGCCATCAAGGACTATGGTTTTGATGCGGTGGTAAGCAGCTTTTTTGCCGATATTTTTAAAAACAATGCGCTGAATAATTTTTTGCTGCCGGTGCAGGTAAGCGATGAGTTCCTGCAAAAGATATTTAAAGCGATCAAGGAAGATCCAAACGCAGAAATAGAAATTAACTTGGAAGAGCAATACATAAAAATTATTGCCACAGGAGAGCAGGAAAGCTTTGACATAAACAAATACAAGAAAACCTGCCTGCTGAATGGCTATGATGATATTGATTACCTGCTGAGCATTAAAGAAGACATAACAGCATTTGAGCAAACACTATAAACCCAGCCCTGTAATAAATTTAAACAAGCTATGACCACAAGAAATTTTGTAACTGACAATATTCATCATGCCCCGCTAACGGAAAGTGAAGCCGCTTCTCCTTCAGGAAAGGTTTTTAATATTGCCGTCATTCCCGGCGATGGCATTGGCCCTGAAGTAACACAGCAGGCAGTGCATATATTAAATGCCATTACGGGTAAATTTCATCACCGGTTCAATTACCAGTATTGCCTGATGGGTGCTGTGGCCATTGATGAGACCGGCACCCCCCTGCCTGATGAAACCATTGAAACCTGCCTCAGCAGCGATGCCGTTTTGTTCGGCGCCATCGGCCACCCGAAATATGACAATGACCCCACAGCGAAAGTGCGGCCGGAGCAGGGCCTGCTCAAGCTGAGAAAAGCGCTGCAGCTATTTTCTAATATCCGGCCCATTACCACTTACCCGTCATTGCAGCATCTTTCTCCATTAAAGAAGAAGCAGCTGGAAGACGTGGACTTTGTTATTTACCGGGAGCTTACGGGCGGCATTTACTTTGGCGAAAAGAAAACCAACGAAGAGCAAAGCTGGGCATCTGACGGTTGCGAATACACGAAAGAAGAAATTGAACGCATAGCAAAGCAGGCATTTGCGGCTGCCATGCAGCGCAGGAAAAAACTGACACTGGTGGACAAGGCCAATGTACTGGAAACGTCAAGGCTCTGGAGAAAAGTGGTGAAAGAGATTGCATTGCAATATCCCGAAGTGGAAGTGGATTTTTTGTTTGTTGACAATGCAGCGATGCAGATCATCCTGAACCCAAAACAGTTTGACGTTATCCTTACGGAAAATTTATTCGGCGACATCATCAGTGACGAGGCATCTGTTATCAGCGGCTCGCTGGGCTTGCTGCCGTCTGCTTCTGTGGGCGTTTCCACGGCGCTGTTTGAACCTATACATGGCAGCTATCCGCAGGCAGCGGGAAAAGATATTGCCAACCCGCTGGGGTCTATTTTATCTGCTGCGATGCTGCTGGATTATTTACAGCTGCATGCAGAAGCCAAGCTGGTGAGGGAAGCGGCGCAATGGACGATAGAAAATATGTTTGTGACCAAAGATATTGACCCGGTTAATTTTTATTTCACTTCCACCGTAGGGGATTTAATTAGTGAGTACATACAGGGTAGGTGGTTGAAACGCGGTCACCGTCACCCGCACCA
>JBEHYP010000175.1:0-4928 GCA_048498115.1 Bacteroidota bacterium
TGCGGTAAAAAACATTATACACTTCTTCTTTTTCTTCATTGCTCAATTTTGTTTCAAGCAGTTCATACGCTGCAATGGAATAATGTACCAGCATAAACAATACATCACGGTACGCCCAGTCCGGGATAGCAGCGCCACGGTTTTGCTCTACCCCTGCGTGTATCTGCCGCATGGTATCTATGGCTTTATTGGCTTCATCAACAGGTGAAAAAACAATTCTTCTCGCATAAGTAACCGTGGAGAACAGGCGCCCTAAAGGATCGGCGGGCAGCCTGCCGGTAAAATATAACCAATCCACTGCTTTATTCAATGCAAATTCAGCAGCAGCGCCTGCAAAAATAAAAAGTATGGTATCTCCCTTCCCCCATATCTTTCTTACTACCGAATTTTTATCAACAAAAAATTGCATATTGTACCGGATGAATTATATATCCCAGACCCTGTAGTAAATGAAAAAGCCGTTACTCACATGCAGCTGTTAATAACGGGCATTTACTGTTAATAAGCTATTATTGCTTTATTAAAATCAGTGGAAACTATCCTGAAAATAAAAATTCTTCATTTGCCGTAAAACCACATAGTGAAATTCAAAAAAATTTATCCGGTACATCATTAACATAGATAAACTTGAATAAACGATTTTTATTTTACCCACTCATTTTTATCAACCATTGTTTAAAAACTGCAGTCTTAAACAGCAATAACCAATACAGCTCTTAATATTAGCGTAACATTTACATAACATAATATGTTAATTACCTGTGGATGAGCGTGGATAAGCCGGATATTTTAATTTTACAAATCAAATTAAAAATCAATTTCCACAAATTCACAGCCCTAATAATAGTAAGGCTTATTTATAAATATAGTATTATAATAGTATTATGACAGATATCAACATTGCTAAAACAAACATTGAAGCCACCGGTTTTTTGGATATTGACCTGGACCCGTCCATAGATTTGTTTGCAGAAATTGCAAGGCTCAAAAAAGAAAAGAATGCTATCATACTGGCACATTATTACCAGGAAGCGGATATACAGGATGTGGCAGATTTTATCGGCGACAGCCTTGGCCTGGCACAACAGGCAGAAAAGACCGGTGCAGATATGATAGTGTTTGCCGGGGTACATTTTATGGCAGAAACGGCCAAAATTTTAAACCCCAATAAAAAAGTACTGCTCCCTGACCTGAAAGCCGGTTGTTCTTTAAGTGACAGCGCCCCTCCTCCTTTATTTAAATTATTCAGGAATAAATACCCTGATCACATTGTTATTACTTATATCAATTGTTCTGCAGGCATGAAGGCATTAAGTGATATCATCTGCACCAGCAGCAATGCAGAAAAAATAATTGAAAGCCTGCCGAAAGACCAAAAGATAATTTTTGCGCCGGATAAAAACCTGGGAACATATCTTAATAAAAAAACCGGCCGCAATATGCTGTTGTGGAACGGTGCCTGTATGGTGCATGAAATTTTTAGTTTGCAGAAGATAATCAAATTGAAACTACAGCATCCACAGGCAAAAGTAATTGCCCATCCTGAATGTGAAGAATCTGTGCTGGCAATAGCTGATTATATTGGCAGCACTACAGGATTATTAAAATATTCAAAGCAAAGTGATGCAAAAGAATTTATTGTAGTAACGGAAACCGGTATCCTTCATCAGATGCAAAAGGAAAGCCCTCAAAAAATATTTATTCCTGCGCCGCCCAATAACAGTTGCGCCTGCAATGATTGCCCTCACATGAAGCTGAATACGCTTGAAAAGCTTTATCTCTGCATGGAATATGAAGCGCCTGAAATTACAATGGATGAAACATTAAGAAAGGCAGCGTTGAAACCCATCGAACGGATGCTGGAAATAAGCAGGCAATATGGACTGTAAGGGATGAAGCACGAATTTTTACAGGTTAATAAAATTCGTGTTTTTTTTCTTTTATACATTTACGTCTTATTCAGGAACACATATTGTCAGCATTTACCAGACATATTCCTTTTCTCAGGGCAGTATTGCTGCATAGTATCACTGCATTTGGCGGCCCGCAGGGGCATATAGGCATGATGCTGAAAACCTTTGTTGATAAACGCAAAGACCTGACAAAGGAAGAACTGATGGAATACAATTCATTTTGCCAGATGCTGCCCGGGGCTTCTTCTACGCAGACACTTACACTAATCGGGTATAAAAGAGGCGGTGTGCCGTTGGCAATTGCAACGCTTTTTATCTGGATATTGCCGGCATGCACTGTAATGGGCGCCTTATCTTTTTTAATTGGTGGCATACAAAGCACATCTCTGAAGTATAATGTTTTTCGTTTTATTCCTGAAATGGCGATTGGTTTTTTAAGCTATGCTGCTTTTAAAGCGTTTAAAATTTCTGTCAACAACCTAATTACTCAAATAATAATGCTGGTGGCGATGGCGGCCACCTATTTTTTATTTAAGACTCCCTGGATAATACCAGTGCTGATAGTATTGGGGGGTATAGTCACTAATTTCAGCAGCAAGCGCTTTCCGGAACAGGATAGGGTGAAGCCACGGCAAGTCAGGTGGACGAATATCTGGCTTTTTTTAGCAGTATTTTTAATTGCAGGCTTTTTAAGTGAAGCGGCCCGTAAAAACGATTGGCAGCACCGTAAAGCATATAACCTGTTTGAAAACTTTTACCGTTTTGGCAGCTTTGTATTTGGGGGTGGTGATGTTTTAATTCCCATGATGGTTGACCAGTATGTGGCAAGGCCTACTGCAAAGAAATTCCGGGACAGTTCACAGAATATTATCCGTATAAAAAGAGATGAGCTTCTTACCGGTGCAGGAATGGTAAGGGCTATACCGGGGCCCGTTTTTTCAATAGCTTCCTACACCGGGGGAATAGCGCTGAAAAATTATGGAAAAAAATTTCAGCTGGCAGGATGTATTATTGGCTCCGTAGCAATTTTTTTACCGAGTGCTTTGCTGGTGCTGTTTTTTTTTCCTGTGTGGCAGTACTTAAAGAGATATGTAATTGTGTACCGTTCGCTCGAAGGCATTAATGCCGTGGTGGTAGGCCTGATGTGGGCGGCCTTTTTATATTTATTGAAAGATGTATCTATTCTTTCCTTCAGCTATGCGGCTTTGATGAATATTTTTATCATCGTTGGTACTTTTTGCCTGCTGCAGTTCACAAAACTGCCGCCGCCATTTATTGTATTGGCTTGTTTATTATTGGGAATCCTGTAAAAAGCGTTTACACATTACCGGTAGTAATGGTTTTTCTCTATTTCTTCCTTTACAATGTCAGGAACCAGGTAGCGGATGGATTTACCTGCTTTAAGCAATTCACGGATACGGGTGCTTGAGATATCCAGCAGTGGGGCATCCAGTACTTTTATGTTTTCTTCCAGCGGTTCATTTACCAAAAACCCGGGCCTTTTATAAATATACAGTTGGTAATCTCTCAGCAGGGTAGTATAATTTTTCCATTTATGAATATTGCAAAAACTGTCGCTGCCCATTATCACTGAAAAATCATTGGCGGGGTATTTTTCTTTTAAATGAGTAAGGGTATCAATGGTGTATGATGGCTTGGGAAGATGGAATTCAATACTGGAAGCTTTTAAATCATTTTCACCCTCAATGGCGCATTGTACCAGATGCAGCCTGTGATACTCATTTAAAAGCGTGGCAGATTTTTTAAGAGGATTCTGGGGTGAAACAATAAACCAAACTTTTTTTAACGCGGTAGTATTTAAAATGTGCTTGGCAATAATCAAATGTCCGTTGTGGATAGGATTAAAAGAACCAAAGTAGAGTCCAATTTTCATAAACAGTTGAATATCATATATTTATACAATTTCCTCTACTAAAATGCTTTCCGCTTCGTTTATTCTGAGGCTAAGATGGTATCCGGCCACGAAAATGGAAATGGGATCACCCAAAGGAGCAATCTGGTAGACCATAATCTGTTCACCGGGTACACAACCCATTTCCATGAGTTTTAAAGATATATCATCTTTTTCTACGGATTTAACCACTACCGTTTTTCCTGCAGCAATTTCTGAAAGCCTCATACTGATTATTTGATTGGCAAAGGTATCATTCCCCGCTGTTTCAATAATTTCGTTTTAAGAAATATTCTGATGGTTCAATTCTTTTTTACGGATGTAAAAGTTTCTCTCAAGGATAGAAACAGGTTACGCTTGTTTATAAAAAAGCTTTTTAAGGCTGAGCATAAGAAACTCCGGCACCTGAATTATATTTTTTGCTCCGACGAATATTTACTCGATATCAACCGGAAATACCTGAATCACGACTACTACACGGATATCCTTACTTTTGACCTTTCCGAAACTAAAGGCGCCATCACCGGGGAAATATATATAAGCATTGACCGGGTAAGAGATAATGCCCACGTGCTCCGCCAAACTATTAAGCATGAACTCCACCGGGTGATATTCCACGGGGCTTTGCATTTATGTGGATACAAAGACAAGACGGCTAAGGATAAAAAGTCTATGACCGAATCAGAAAACAGGTATCTCAAACTGTATTTAGGATCCCAAGTTTCACGTGAAACGTTCCACGTGAAACCTTAATCTTATTTTCTCAGTATTTTTTCCAAAAGTATCTTTGCAGTCCATGTTTAAAGAATACGATGTAATAGTGGTAGGAGCCGGCCATGCCGGTTGTGAGGCGGCAGCGGCAGCGGCCAACCTTGGTAGCAAAGTATTGCTGGTAACGATGAATATGCAAACCATTGCCCAAATGAGCTGCAACCCGGCCATGGGAGGCATTGCTAAGGGACAGATAGTAAGAGAAATAGACGCTATGGGGGGTTATAGTGGGATTGTAACCGATGAAAGCCTTATTCAGTTCAGGATGCTGAACAGGAGCAAAGGGCCAGCCATGTGGCCTTCACCATGGGCGCGCGGCCCGTCGCCATGAT
>JBEHYP010000176.1:0-4899 GCA_048498115.1 Bacteroidota bacterium
GGCATCGTCAGGGTAGGTTTCACCTGAAATGTATACTACCTGGGTATTGTAACTGCCCACCGGCAAGCCTGCTTTCAGGCGAATATAAAAGGTAGTATTGCTGCCATTGTAAGCAGGAAGCACAATTTCACCATCGGCATCCCATGAGGTATTATTGCCTTGTGATATTTCATACTGGTCATCAATAAGAACAGTTACATCTTCGCCTGTAAGATTTGCTCCTGATAGTGTAAACGACTGGTCGGCAGAAGGTCCGTTATCCCTAACATAAGTAAAGCCCGATAACGACAACACGGAAGTGGTGAGGCTGGGTTCAGTGGCTGCATTGATATTAGCCGTAAGCCCCGATGGCTGGGACAAGGTATAATTAGCAGCCTTAGTGCCCGAAAGCGTATAGCCCGTAACTGTGACCGCTATATTATTGCCCACAGCGGATTGGGCAAAATTAGCGGTCGGTGTACCGCTGAGCGAAACATCATCGCTGCCTACTTTGCCTGCTAATGCAGGCGTGCCGCTAAGGGTGGCAGTAGTGGTGCCATCATAAGTTTTATCGTTGGCGCTGATGCCTGTTATGGTCAGGTTCTTTTTGTTTACGGTAAGGCTTTGCGTAACATTTGCAGCCGTACAATAAGTGCCGTTGCCCGCTTGCGAAGCTGTAATGGTTGCCGTACCCTGGCCTACAATAGTAACAGTGCCGTTTGCAGCTACAGTAGCCACGTTTGTATTGCTGCTTGCATAAGATACCGTCAAGCCCGAGGAAGCCGTAGTGGCTGCGCTGTATGTGCCATCGCCGTAGGTTACAGTTTTGCTGGCCGGCGAAATAGCTGTAATGGTTTGAGAGGTGCAGGGGGTAGTATATTGTATAACGATATTTGTAATGGTTGTATTCCCCGAAGTTGCTCCGTTTGTAAAGTATATTTTGAAATAAGTATTACTTCCCGAAACTGTCCATTCAACATTACTTCCATTCATTGTTCCTGCTGTTCCGCCCGATGTTGCTGTTTGCGCAGCAGTACCTACAAGCAGGTAGCAATTAGACGCAACCAGTGTACCTGCATTACGGGTAATAGTAATCTTAGAAATATTACCCGGAATAGCGGTAGTATTGGAAAACTGAAAATTTGCACTTGCACTGCTCTGGTTTCCTCTTACCTGTATAGAATTGGGTATCCAGTTATTAATAGACCATCCAATACTTTGGTTAGTAAATGCCACTGCCGTAGTTATATAACCAGTACCGGATTGCCCGGTATTTGTTGCACTCGGAACAACTGTGAGGGTTTGCGCCCCTCCCTGCAAGGCAAAGCCTAAAAACAGTAATACAGGCAATAAAAACTTATTCCCTTTTTTAAAACCATGTGTAAAGTTCTTCATAACTGAGATTTAAAACTTGTTTGTAATAGTGTATTAGATCAATAGTAATTGCATACCACGCAAATGGCACTTAACAAAGACAGGTTTGTAAATGAGAATTAGGCACAGTAAATAGCGCGGCGTACAATTGATTCATAGCTTAAGTACGGTTTATTAAAACCGGTAAAACATTTGTCAAATAATAACTGGATTTAAAACAATCAGGGTAAAAACAGCCTTCAGAAGATATTCGAGATTACGACTGCAAATTATAATAAAATAACCAATCAAAATAGTAGATTATACCAGCATTCATAATATTTTATCCACAAATTGACAATTATCTATTGATTTTCTGCAAATATTAAATTTTCATTAATTGTAATTAAACACCAGAGCCCGAATACCGGTTTAGATTTTAATACATGATTAAAGGTTGCAGCCTGCAATAAAAAAACAGCGCCGGAACAAACCCGGCGCTTAATTTTCTAAAATGTGGGATAGTAGTCCTAACGTCCTGCCAATCCCCTGTTGTAAAGCTGCGTAATTTCAGCCTGGCTCAATGGCTTGTTAAACAATCTTGCATCATCCACTGCGGTGCCTGATGGCAAGCTGGCATTTTGCCAACTGGCGGCAGCTCCCCCACCCGCAGCAAATGGTACAGGGCTGTAGTTGAATGAACCAAATGTTACATTGTTCCTGCCAGTGCCGCCAAAGCTGGTGGTGCATATCAGCTCAAATTGCTCACCGGGTGGAACAATGCTAAGTGTTTTGGTACCCTGCAATTGCCCATCGGCATAATATTTTAAAGTATGACCGCCAACAGTATCATACACCATTGTTACCAGTGTCCAGTTAAAAGGATCGGCAATAAAACCATTGCCTTCAAGAAAAGCACTGAATGCTGTAGAGTGTGTGCCGGAGCCGTTTACATGCGTTAATGTGCCGTCAAAATCCAGTGTGTTTCCGGGTGAATGGCGGTATGCAAATGCAGCAGTTCCAAAAATGTCACCGATATTCCCGTTTATTTGCCACAATGATGTCAGCAGGTTGGTGGCATCAGTAGTAGTGGGAAATTTAGCCCATACAGAAAAAGTGAAACCACCGGCAAGCGCTTCGGGAATATTGGTGTTGGGAATGGTAGGATACAGCAAGTATCCATTATTGAAGCTGGCGTAGCCCCCTATTCTTCCGCTGGAAGCATTAACGGTAACGCCTGCAGAAGTAGTAGCAGCTAAATTTGAAATTACTTCTTTGTTATCGCTGTCAAATGGCCAGTGCGCAATAAGATTAGCTGAAGCTATGCCGTTTGAACTGGAATCAACGTTGCTTGAAGTAGTGCCTGTGCATACATTGTACCAGCCGCCCGAATGATAAAATTCAAGGCAATCTGTAGTGCTGTTGAATATCACCATACCAGCAACAGGATTGGCAATCTGGTTGCGCTGTGCTGTTGTCAAACGGGGAGGGATAAACGCCTTGTCTGTTGATGAAAGCTCCAGTATGCTGGAGGCGTTGGGTGTGGTGGTGCCGATGCCCACCTGTGCAATTGCAGTGGCAACAGAGCATGTGATAACTGTTGCAAGTAATAATTTCTTCATTGGCAGTCAGGTTTTTAAAATTGATTGGGGCTTAAATATACAGCCAAAAAACAATACCTGCCATCGAAAAAAGAAAATTTATTTGGTAAAGGACAACAACATAACTATTTGATGCAGCAAATCTTATGCTTCCGGCCTGTATTTTTCCAGGATGCTTTGCAGCATTTCGGGCGTAAGCGGCTTGGTCTTAAACTCTGTGACTTCTGAAATCTCCCCGGCCTTTCTTCTGTCTTCAGGATTCATAGATGTGGTAAGCACCACTATTATTTTTTTGCTGGCTTCCTCTATTGTATCCAATTTTTTATATGCTTCCAGGAATTCCCACCCGTTCATTTTGGGCATATTAATATCAAGCAATATCACTTCGGGCTGCTGGTGATCTGCATCGCCCAGCATTTTCAATGCATCCAGGCCATTTTCTGCAATTTCCACCTTATCCACGATATTCATTTCTTCCAAAATGATCTGCTTGTAGCGGTTGTCCGCTACGTTATCATCTATCAGTAATATGCTTTTAAACTTGCCGGGCATCCAGGGGTTCATATTTAGGTATGGTAAAATAAAAAGTGCTTCCTCTCTGCGACTCCGATGTAAGCCATATTTTCCCCCTGTGAAGATCAACGATCTTTTTACAGTGGGCAAGGCCTATACCGGTGCCGCCGTACTCGTTTTGCGAGTGCAGCCGCTGAAAGATAGTAAAAATTCTGTCGTAATACTTTCTTTCAATCCCTATTCCGTTATCCTGTACCCGGAACAGCCACTCCTCCCCTTCATCAGTGCAGGATATGCGGATGCAGGGTGCCAGGTCTTTGTTCCTGAATTTAATGGCATTGCTGATAAGATTTTGGAAAAGTAGTTTGATTTCAAAATAACCGTTGATAACGGGCAATGGGCATACTGTAACCTGTGCATAGTTTTCTTCTATTTTTGCCGCCATATCTTCCAGCACATACTTCACTTCTTTGTTGCAGTCCAGCTGCATCAGTTTTTTATCGCTGCCGATTCTTGAATAATCAAGCATATCCCTTACCAGGGCCTGCATCCGGGCGGTGGCATCTTTAATGTAATGAAGGTATTCAGCAGAAGCTTCGTCCAGCGAAACCTTGTATTGTTTTTGAAACAGGTTCACAAAATTGGCAATGGTATGCAGTGGTTCCTGCAGGTCGTGCGAGGCGATGTATGCCACCTGCTCCAGCTCTTTGTTAGAGCGGATAAGCTGCTCTGTCATTTCATTTACTTCAGCCGCCACTTTTCCTATTTCATTTTTTGAAAGTACCGCCGCCCTTGCATTCAGATCGCCCCTGGCCACTTTGCTGGTGGCTTTATAAATTTCGCTCAGCTCTTTTGAAATATTTCGGGTAACCATTGCCGTTAGGAACAATCCCGTAAACTCCACCGTAATGGCCACGCACAGCAATATTTTCAATATCAGGTTTTCAAGCCAGCGGGAGCCTTCGCCCAGTGTGGCAGTAAATTCATCTTCCAGGATGGTCAGGTCATGATTGAGCTTATCAATCCGGGGAAGGTACACATCCAGCTTTTGCGGAGAGGGATTAGGAGCGTTAAGCTCTTTATGAAATACTTCAGAAACAGGCAGCAGGGTAAGCACCATCGAGTCACCTTTGCCCCACAGGTCAGTGGCTTTCTTTATATAGCGGTTGTTATAGAATTTTCTTAAAACATATATCACCCCTTCCACATCATCCGGGTGCACCCTGCCCTGCGAAAAACCTTCTTTCACAATTTGCATATTGAAATCAGGCTTAAACAGTTCCAGCCTTGCCTTATGGTCGCCCAAAGGCACCTGCATAAACTTATGAAACTCTTTGTAATCTTCTTCGTGGTGGGTAAGATAGTATTTCCGCAGTTCGTACACTGCATCTTTTTGCGCCTTTGACCTAGGCCTGCGGCGCGCCGTTGGCGCGGGCTACCATCGCCGCAGGCC
>JBEHYP010000177.1:0-4896 GCA_048498115.1 Bacteroidota bacterium
GCAAAAGTACCGGACCATTCGGGTGCAAATAATTGTTTGCTGCTTTTTTTATTCCCAACGGCGCCCGGTTCTTTTTGGTACACATTCATACAGGTAATGCCTGCCAGTATCTTAAGCGGGGCAGAAAAATTAATATCTGTATTCAGAGAAATGCCTTCCGAAACCGCATATCCTTTAAGGTTACTGTAAATGATCTTATCAGGGTCAGTATCAAAATCGCCAATGATTTTATTGGTGAAGTAAGAATAAAAGCCGGTAACATCTATCCCAACAAAACCGCTGCCGAAAATAATTTTATTGGTATAGTTGATATTGGAATTGTAAGAACGTTCCGGCTTCAGCTCTTCGGCGATCACCACTTCCCTGGCGCCGGTAAGGGCGGCATGGTCTTCTGTAAATAAATTCACCACCCTGAAGCCGGTGCCGAAGCTGGCTCTTACCGTGCTTTTGCTGCCTGCATTCCATTTATACGCCAATCGCGGCGAATGAACAGCGCCGTGTATCTTATCATGATCAAAGCGGTAACCTGCCAGCAATGTATGGCCTGCTGACAGTTTCCATTCATCCTGCAGCAGTATGCCCGGCAATGCAGTTTTTGAAGGCTCATTACGCAGTCCGTCTTTGGAGGCGGTAGCCGGCGTGTTATCATCATAAAAAGTATAACGGTAAGCTATACCCGCCAGCAGGTTATGATGCCTGCCCAGCGGCTTATCCCAGTACAATTGTGCAAAGCTGATATTTTGCTGCGCCATGTACGGCACTACACCATAGTAAGAGTTCTGACGGTGCCGGTTATACGAAAATTGCAGCATGATCTTTTCTTTTACCGGCAACTGGTAAGCGCCGATGACCTCAAGCCGGCCGGTATAAATGCTTTCGCCGTAAATGCTGTCGCTGCCACGCCACTGTTTGCTCCAGTTCATTTGCCCGCCCCACCTGTCTTCATACACATACCGGCCGGCCAAGCTGGCCAGCCTGTTATCCTTTCTTTCAAATTTCCATTTATTGAAAACAGAGATGCGGTGTTGCAGCGTTACGTCCGTAAAGCCATCGCCGTTATTATCAATTTTATTCAGGTAGTTAAAGTAATTAATGCCCAGCAGGCCGGTTGCTTTTTTCCATTTTGTTTTAAGCGATATATCTACATTCAGTTCTTTCCAGCTGGTGGCAAACACATCGGCGCTGAAAGCCGGCGCTTTCAAAGGATCTTTCGTGATCACATTTACAATACCGCCCATTGCCTCCGAACCATACAAAGAAGAGCCGGGGCCTTTCACCACTTCAATCCTTTCCACCAGGCTGGTGGGTATGCCATTTAAACCATACACGGTAGAGAGCGCACTTACTATCGGCATGCCGTCAATTAATATCATGGTGTAGGGGCCTTCCATGCCGTTAATATGTATATCGCCGGTGTTGCAAACATTGCAATTGAGCTGCGGCTTTACGCCGTTCACCATGCCAATGGATTCAAATAAAGAAGGCGCAGGATTTTTCTGAAAATATTTTGGGGTATATACTTCCACCGGCACCGGGCTTTGTGCACGGCTCACCGCTTTTAAAGTGCCGGTAACTACTACATCCTCCAGGCTGGAAGCATTTGGCTTTAATAAAAAATCAGCAACAATATATTTGTTTACAACTGCCGGAATCTTTTTGGAAGAAGAAAAATAACCGGCCGCTGATACTGTCACCGTATAAACGCCGGGCCTTAATTCACTAAAAGAATAAAGGCCGCTGCTATCCGTAACCACTCCCTTTTTAAGTTCAGCAATATACACCGAGGCAGCCGCCAGGCCTGCACCATTATCCGTTACCTTTCCGGTAATTACCACAGTTTGTGCAGTAACGATAATCGGCGAAAAAAATAATACGAGAGATAAATAAGGTTTCATTGCACTAATTTAGGTTAACCTAATTTTAATATTAGGCAAATATAAAAAATAATTTTAAAAATCATAATCCTCAAAAAATAATAACAGGCAACGGCTTTTAATAACCAGTACTTTTGTATAAACAGGCACAACAGCTATGCAATTCGGAAAAGTAAAAGACCCGGGACTGGTGGATTTCAGCTTACCTGCCGATGCCCCGGAAACAAAAGCAGTATTGAAGAAACACAAAAGCAAAAAGCCTTTTGAAGTGTATGTCGGCTGCGCCAAATGGAACCGCAGCGACCTGAAGGGTTTCTATCCCCGGGGCACAAAAGATGAGCTTACTTATTATGCCCGCCAGTTCAACGCCATAGAGCTGAATGCCACTTTTTATAAAATGCCCGACTGGAAGCAGGTGGAAGCATGGAAGAACAAAACACCGGAAGGTTTTAAGTTTTTTCCCAAACTAACGGATATCATTACCCACTACAAGCGGCTGATCAATGTGCAGGAGCCGGTAGAAAATTTTTGCGATGCCGTCAGCAATTTTGGCGACCGGCTGGGAATGGCTTTTATGCAGCTGCATGATAATTTTAGCCCGAAAGATTTTGACCGTTTGAAAAATGTGCTGGAAAAATTTCCGAAAGCCATTCCGCTGGCAGTGGAAGTAAGGAATGAACAATGGTTTGCCGATAAAAAAATTTCCAAACAATACTGCTCATTGCTGGAAAGCCTGGGCATGGCAAACATTATTGTGGATACAGCCGGCAGAAGGGATATGCTGCACATGCGGCTGACAAGCCCGGTTGCCTTTGTTCGCTATGTAGGCGCCAATCATGAGTCTGATACAACAAGGCTGGATGAATGGGTGAAACGTATTCAGCAATGGCGAAAAGAAGGTTTGCAACAATTATATTTTTTCGTTCACCAGAACGTAGAACTGGAATCGCCTTTGCTGGCGGCGCATTTTATTCAAAAGCTGAATGAAGCGTTAAAGCTTACATTAAAAATTCCGGGCAGGCCCGGGGGAAGCAATACGCTGTTTGATCACTAAACTGCTAAGAGCCTGCTTAAAAATTTTAAAAGAGTTAACCATATAAGACATATAAGTAAGTTGCTTTGTATTCTTTTATGCCCAATATGCCTTGTATGGTTCAAAAGAAAAAGAATTTTAAACTGGCTCTAAGAAATACCGGGCAATAAAACATTTGTAAACTACCTTTGCGCCACGTCCGGTTGTTTAAGGTTGGTTTACTTTAAATGCTATTTGCTCATGGATGATATTTTGGCCGCCCGCTCTCAAATGGCCCTCTCCCTCGCCTTCCACATTGTATTTTCCTGTATTGGTATGGTGATGCCGTTTTTTATGGCGGTAGCACATTTTTATTGGTTAAAAACCGGCAACCTGATGTTTAAAAACGTGACCAAAGCCTGGAGCAAGGGCGTGGCTATTTTCTTTGCCACCGGTGCTGTATCGGGCACGGTGCTGTCGTTTGAGCTGGGATTGCTGTTCCCGGAGTTTATGAAACATGCCGGGCCTATTTTCGGCATGCCGTTTTCCCTGGAAGGAACGGCATTTTTTATAGAAGCCATTGCGCTTGGTTTCTTTTTGTATGGCTGGGACAGGTTCAATAAATGGTTTCACTGGTTCACTGGCGTGATAGTGGGTATCAGCGGGCTTGCATCAGGCATCCTGGTGGTTGCTGCCAATGCATGGATGAACAGCCCTGCCGGTTTTGATCATATAAACGGGCAGTACACTAACGTAGATCCTATAAAAGCCATGTTCAATGCAGCATGGTTTCCCGAAGCGCTGCACATGTGCCTTGCAGCTGTTGCCGCCACGGGTTTTGCAGTGGCAGGCGTTCATGCGTGGATGATATTGCGGAACAGGAATGTAGAGTTCCATACAAAGTCTTTTAAAATAGCAGCCGTATTTGCAGCAATGGCAGCTTTGCTGCAGCCGTTGAGCGGTGATATTTCTGCCAAAAGCGTTGCCGAAAGGCAACCGGCCAAGCTGGCGGCCATGGAGGCTATTTATCATACAGAGCGTGGTGTGCCGCTGCTTATTGGCGGCATTCCTGACGATGCTGCACAAAAAGTAAACTATGCTCTTCCCATTCCAAAAGCATTAAGCTTTTTGGCCTATGGCGATCTTAATGCAACGGTGAAAGGCCTGAACGATATTCCTGCTGACCAGCGGCCACCCGTGGCTGTTACCCATTATGCTTTTCAAATAATGGTGGGGTTGGGAACTGTGATGGCCGCTATTTCCATTCTTTATCTTACCATCGTTTTAAAAAAGAAAAGCTGGCGTGACAAACGGTGGTTGCTTACATTATTTGCACTGGCAACACCGCTTGGGTTCATCGCTGTGGAAGCCGGCTGGGCGGTGACCGAAGTAGGCAGGCAGCCCTGGATCATCTACGGCATTATGCGTACAAAAGATGCGGTGACGCCCATGCCGGGCATTGCCGTTACTTTTTACATTTTCACAGCCGTTTATTTATCGCTGGCGGTTATAGTGGCATTTATGCTGCACCGGCAAATAAAAATGGTCGGTAAGCTGTACGATATTCCTGCAGAAAATAAAATATAGAAAGATGCTGTATGCAGTAGTGGCTTTTTTATGGTTATCAGTCTGTCTCTACCTGCTTTTTGGCGGGGCAGATTTTGGTGCAGGCATTTTAGAGCTTTTTACAAGAGAAAAAAACAAGAACAGGACAAGGCGGGTGATGTACCGTGCCATCGGGCCTATATGGGAAGCCAATCACATGTGGCTGATCATTGCCATTGTGATCCTGTTCGTGGGATACCCGGTGATCTATTCCACCGTATCTGTTTATTTACATATTCCGCTTATGGTGATGCTGCTGGGCATTATTGCAAGGGGAACAGCTTTTACCTTCCGCCATTATGATGCAGTGGTGGATGATATGCAGCACCTGTACAACAAAATTTTTACCTGGTCAAGTTTGATAACGCCGTTGTTTCTCGGCATCATTGCCGGCAGCCTGGTTTC
>JBEHYP010000178.1:0-4751 GCA_048498115.1 Bacteroidota bacterium
CTTTTACCACAGGGGGCATTAACTATGTAAGAGAACCGGCACTCAATGTAACACATGCAGATGGCAATCCTTCGCTGCAATTGAAATTTGTAAGCAGTACGGTTGAAAGAATAGATGATGATATGCAGCAAACAAACATTACACTGCAGGACCCTGTTTATCCCTTTGAGGTAGTGCTGCACTTCAAAACTTATTTCAGCGAAGATGTGATAGAACAATGGAGCAGCATCAGCCACAAAGAGAAAAAACCTGTTACGCTGCATCAATATGCATCTGCCAACCTGCAGCTGAAGGCAAACGGCTATTGGCTGCAGCATTTTTATGGCGACTGGGCCAATGAAATGCGGATGGAAGAAACACAGCTGCCCGAAGGAATAAAAACTATCGAATCCAAACTGGGTACAAGGGCTACCAATTTTGACCTGTCATCCTTTATATTGTCAATCAACAAACCTGCGGAAGAAGAAAGCGGCGAAGTACTGGCAGGTACGCTGGCATGGAGCGGCAACTTTCGTTTGCTGTTTGAAAACATACAATACAGCGAAGACATAGGGCATGCGCTGCAAATTGTGCCGGGCATCAATCCATATGCTTCGGACTATTTGTTGCCTGCGGACGAAGTGTTCACTACGCCGTCATTTATTTATACCTATACAGCTAACGGTAAAGGACAAGCGAGCCGGAACCTGCACCGCTGGGCATTGAACTACGGCATCTGGCATGGCAAACAAAAACGCCAGACATTGCTGAACAACTGGGAAGCCACTTATTTCAATTTTGACCAAAACAAGCTCACTGCCCTTTTTGATGATGCAAAAAAATTAGGCGTTGACCTGTTTTTATTAGATGATGGATGGTTTGGCAATAAATATCCACGCAATAATGATAAAGCCGGGCTTGGCGACTGGCAGGCGAATACAAAAAAACTGCCTGATGGTATTGACTACCTGGTAAAAGAAGCGGATAAAAAAAATATTGGCTTTGGTATCTGGGTAGAACCGGAAATGGTAAACCCCAAAAGTGAATTGTATGAAAAACATCCTGACTGGATATTGAAATTGCCTAACCGTGACGAAAGCCTGCGCCGCAGCCAATTGGTGTTAGACCTTACTAACCCTGCTGTGCAGGAACATGTATTTGGCGTTGTAAATAATTTAATGCAGCAAAACCCCGGCATCCGGTACATCAAATGGGATTGCAACCGCTATATGACCAATGCATACTCGCCATATCTGAAAAACAAACAGCAAAACCTCTATGTGGATTATGTACAGGGCTTATGGAATGTGCTGCAGCGCATCCGGAAGAATTATCCCGGTGTGGAAATGATGTGGTGCAGCGGCGGGGGAGGCCGTGCTGAATATGGAGGGTTAAAATATATCCAGGAGTTTTGGCCGAGCGATAATACCGATGGACTGAGCCGTGTGTTTATTCAATATGGCTATTCTTATTTTTTTCCCGCTGCGGCCATATGTGCCCACGTCACCTCATGGGCCAACCAATCGATAAAATTCAGGACAGATGTGGCCATGATGGGCAAATTGGGATTTGATATACAGGTAAGCCACTTGAAAGAAAACGAGCTGGCGTATTGCAAACGGGCAGTAGAAAATTATCATCGTTTGCAGGACGTAATTTGTTTTGGCGACCTGTACCGGCTGGCTGCGCCATACAATAACAACCATGCTGCATTAATGTACGTGAGTGAAAACAAAAACAAAGCGGTGCTGTTTGCTTATTCCCTGAATACAAAATATGGCGATGTGATACCACCCATAAAACTTAGCGGGCTTGATGCCGGCAAAAAATATACACTCACCGAGATTAACCTGGAAAATGGGAAAAAGCCGCAACTACGGCAAAGCGGCCAAACCTTTAGCGGCGATTACCTGATGAAGATAGGCCTGCCCTGGTATTTGGAAAATGCTTTGAGCAGCTCTGTAGTGGAAATAAATGAGATTGAGTAAGCCGGGGTGTTGGTGAAGCTGCCAGTGATGATGGTATAAAAAATCAGAGGGCTTGCTTATAAAGCAAAGCCCTCTTGTCATAGGGTTTATTTTATAGGGCGGTTTTACCGAAATGAATTTAAAAGCCTGTAAGGTTTCGGCACCTTACGGGTCTTGCCGTGTTATTGTATATTTAGTGTGGTAAGCCTGGGAGTCTTTACTGCTTTCACTTCCGTTTTCCAGTCGTTGTTTTGCTGTTCAAAAATGCTGATGCTGTTCATTCCTTTTTTTAAATACACACCGGGAACATACAGTGTTTGCTGCGGGCCCACGCTCCAGTAGCGGCCTACATTAATGCCATTGATGAATACAATGCCCTTGCCCCATTTTTCCATGTCAATAAACGTATCGCCTGTTTTTGCAAGCGTAAAATTGCCCTGGTAAATAACGGGGGCGCCTGCAAATGATTTTTTATTTTTTCCGGCGGTAGCCTTTGAATTTGCCAGCACCTTTACTCCTTTTGATGCAACAAGCTTTGGTTCTTTATCAAACGGCAATCCCTGCATTTGCCAACCGCCTTTTATTTCAATACTGTCAATAAATACCGGGCTGATGATGCCTTTGTGGTTGTGCACTATATCTGCCCCGTAATTTATCCTGCCCATATTTTCCACCAGTATTTGCAGCGTGGCATTAAAAGGAATATCAACGGGCAATTCATAATTTTTATAGTAGCGGTTCAGCTCTCCCACCTTTTCTCCATCCACATATACAATTGCATAATCCCTCAGCCCGTCAATCTTTAATTTGCCGCTGACAGGCTGGTTGAATTTTTTTGAATACAGCACATAGCCATTACCCTGTTTCAATTCTTCAAAATTGAGTGGCTCCTCATTTTTTACCGGGGAAACGGTAGCGGCAATCTCCAGCACATTGGCCACTTTGGTTAATTTGATGGACGGAACAGCAATCACAGGAAAAGGTGCAGGAACAGGCGGTAATTTTTCTTTGGAATATTTTTGCATCACTGCACGGATGGAATCAAACTTGGGTGTTCTCCATCCCGCTTCGGAAATGGGAGCATCATAGTCATAGCTGGTAATATCCGGCTGGATGCCGTGCTTCTTATCATAATTAGCGCCGGAAGTAAAACCAAAATTGGTACCGCCATGCGCCATGTAAAAATTAAATGAAATATCATTCTTTACATACAATTCGGTTTGCCTTGCCACTTCTCCTGCTTTTACGTTAGGAAAAGGTTCGGCCCAATGTATGAGCCAGCCGGGATAAAACTCCGCCACCATGTACGGGCCTTTGCCATTGTTATACTGGTTCACCACTTTCTTTAATGTTTCAATATTGTCTTCACCGTTGGCCGTAGGCAATGCGCCGGCCATGGAGCCACCTTCAAACAGCCAGCTTCCGTCTGACGTAAAAAGCGGTACGGTAAAGCCTGCATCAATCAGCTGTTGTTTAATCTTCGCATTATATGCTTTGTGTTCTGCCAGGGGAATATCTTTTCGCTGCGCCACATAAGAGCCAAATTCATTTTCTGCCTGTACCATAATGAGCGGCCCGCCATTGGTAATTTGCAAATGGTCCACTTCTTTATACAAACGGTCAATATATTTTTTTGTATAAGAAAGGAACACGGCATTGTCGCGGCGTATTTCCATTCCTTCAATATTTTGAAGCCACCAGGGATAACCGCCGAACTCCCATTCGGCACAGGCATAGGGGCCGGGGCGGAGAATGACCATTAGCCCTTCCTCGCCTGCTTCCTTTATATATTCTGCAAGGTCATGGTCGCCTTCAAAATTCCATTGCCCCTCTTTCTCTTCATGAAAATTCCAGAAAACATAAGTAGCTACTGTATTCAATCCCATAGCTTTCATCATACGGAACCGGTGGCGCCAGTATTGATGGGGCACACGGGCAAAATGCATTTCGCCGCTATGGATTTGAATGGGCTTGCCATCGTACACAAAATTCCCATCCTTAATTTCAAAACTGTGCCTGGTTGCCTGGGCAAAGCTGTTGCCGGCGCAGATAAGGCAAAAAGACAGTAACAATAGCTTCGGTATAGTGGTAATTTTCATGCACATGTTTGAAATAAACTTCTTTTGCTTAAAAAAACTGCCGGGTATTATACAAGGGATTGATAAAAACAGGGCAGTTCTCTGCCCTGTTAAAAACCAGGAAGTAAAAACAAGCCAATATTAGCCATTAAAGGAATTGGCAACCTGTGCAAACGTGTGCGCAAAATTTTAAATCAAAAATGAATTATAAACCCGGGAAGGGCGCTTATAATTTGCTCAATCGGTTGCATGTATTACAGGGAAAATATTTCAATACTTTAGGGCCTCACTGGATCAATTTAAAAGAAAAAGCCTGCTTATGAACAGAAAAGAATTTATTAAAAACGCCGGTTTTACGGCAGCTGGTTTTGTACTGGCGCCTTCTGCAAATGTATTTGCAAGCAAGGGATCGGATGTTAAAATTAAAATGGCTTTAATTGGCACCGGCGCCCGCGGTATCTGGCACCTGGACCTGATGCTGAAAAGAAATGATGTGGAAGTAGTGGCCATTTGTGAAATAGAAGAAAGGGCGCTCAATGCAGCGAAAGAGCTTGTGAACAAAAGCGGCAAAAAAATGCCGCAGGTATTTACAGGAGATGTTTATGCCTGGAAAAAGCTGTGTGAGGTAAAAGGGCTTGACGGGCTGGTGATTGCCACTCCCTGGGAATGGCACAAGCCGATGGTTATAGGGGCACTGGAAGCAGGTATTAAATACGTAGGCACCGAA
>JBEHYP010000179.1:0-4728 GCA_048498115.1 Bacteroidota bacterium
GCACGTTGCCCGCCTCGTTGGCGGCCCAGCCCGCGTACAGAATTTAGTGCCGGGCTTCTATACAGTCAGGATCTTGTATAACGGAAGGGTTTGCTACACCCGGTTCCAGAAAATGTAGGAAGGTTTCAATAATCATACAAAAGAAAACTATACCCCCGGTGTCTACCAGGGGTTTTCTTTTTACCAGCCCGTTCCGGACGGTCAGACTAGTATTATCTTCCAAATATCTTATCCAATTCCGTTTTCTTAAACTCAGTGTAGGTAGGCTTGCCATTTGCCGTAATATTCGGGAGAGAGCAGTTGAAGAGGTCTTCTGCCAGCGCCTGCATTTCTTTTTGTGTAAGGGCGGTGCCTGCTTTGATGGATTGCTGCCATGCCAGTGAGCGCAATAATTTTTCCCTTTTTGAAAAGCTGAGGGCGCTGCTGAAATGTTTATACTGCTCCAGCATTTTTTCAATAGCGTTTTTTTCGCTCCCCTGCAGTACATCAGCAGGTGTGCCCTGTATGGCGAATGCATTATTTCCAAACGGCTCCAGCTGATAGCCCAGCGCATGAAGATCGGGAAGCAATTCATTTAAAATTACGGTATCCGCTGCCGTTAGCTGCAGGGTAGTGGGGAACAGGCTTTTCTGCGTAGCAATGGGCTTACCTTCTGTCGCTTTAATGAAGCGTTCGTACAGGACTCTTTCGTGGGCATTTTGCTGGTGAACAAGGAGAAAGCCGGCATCATTTTGCACGATGATGTAGGTATTGTGTACCTGTCCCAGTATAGTGATGGGTGATCGGTGTTCGGCGGTTAGGGGCCGGCTGTCAATGGCGGGTTGTATATGTTCAACAGTGCCTGAATCCTTCCAATGCTTCAGGTCACTTTTTTTCTCAATAAAATGCGCCTGGTTTTTTTGTGTAAACGTGCTGTACAGGGAAGAAGAGGCTGCAGAGGATTTTTTTTCTTCAGTGAACGGCTTGCTCACAGCATCTAATTTTTGAATAGAAGCATCCAGCTCAAAATCCAATGCCGGTGTGATGCTGAATTGTGCCAGTGCATGCTTTACTGCACTCTGCACAAAAGCGTAAACAATTTTTTCGTCCTCGAATTTTATTTCCTGCTTGGTGGGGTGCACGTTAATGTCCACCTGCGAAGGGTCAAGATCAATAAACAAAGCATACATCGGGAAACTGTCCTTTGCTATCATCTGGTCATACGCATTCATAATGGCATGGTTGAGATAAGCACTTTTGATGAACCGGTTGTTCACGAAAAAATACTGGTCGCCCCTTGTTTTTTTGGCGGTTTCCGGCTTGCCCACAAAGCCGTAGATGTTCATGTAATCTGTTTCCTCTTTGATGCTTACCAGTTTTGCATTGTAATTGTTGCCGAGTATCTGGATGATGCGCTGCTTCAGTGAACCTTTTTCCAGGTGGAAAACCTGCTGTCCATTGCTGGTGAGTGAAAAAAAGATACCAGGAAAAGCCATGGCTACCCGGATAAATTCATCCACGATGTAACGTAATTCAGCCGCGTTGCTCTTTAAAAAATTGCGGCGGGCAGGCACATTAAAAAACAGGTTTTTCATCGCGATGCTGGTGCCCTGCTGCCAGGCAACAGGCTCCTGCTTTTTCACCATGCTGTTTTCAATTTCTATGCAGGTGCCGGCAGTGGCTTCAGGTGTTTTTGTTTTTATCTCTACCTGCGCCACGGCGGCAATGCTGGCCAGCGCTTCTCCGCGAAAGCCCATCGTTTTAATGTGAAAAAGATCGTCAATATTTTTTATTTTGGAAGTGGCATGGCGTTCAAAAGCCATACGGGCATCGGTCTCGCTCATACCTTTGCCATTGTCAATCACCTGCACCAATGCCTTGCCGGCATCGTTGATGATGAGCTGAATTTCGGTGGCGCCTGCATCCACGGCATTTTCAAGCAATTCTTTTACGGCACTGGCAGGCCGCTGTATCACTTCGCCGGCGGCAATCTGGTTAGCTATGTGGTCGGGCAATAATTGAATGATATCGGGCAAAATCTTTCTCTCCTTGCGGCAAATGTAAGCAATAAAAAATGCCGGGCATAAGCCCGGCATTACTTGTAGGTGGCTATACCTTACAAATTAGCAGTTTTTAATTTCTTTGGAATTTTTATATCAAAGCTCAGTTCTGTACCGCCGCGGTTTACTTTCACTTTATACAATTTTTTATCTTCATCAGGAGCCAGCTGTTCCCTTGCATCGTCTGTATTTTCTACTTTTTTCCCGTCTATTTCGGTAATGATATCGTCTTTTTTAATCCCGGCTGTGGCAGCGGCACTGCTGTCTTCCACATTAATCACTTTTACGCCATTGCCTTCTTCAATGTCCTGTATCTTCAGGCCAATTTTTTTCTGGCGGGGAAAGGCGGCATCAGCATGTATTCTGGCCATATCATTGTGCAGTTGGCCTAATTCATCATAATTAAAACCTTCCATATTGGTAAGCGGGGGTTCAGGAATGGGCGGAATGGTAAATGAACGTACTTTAGGCCCGCTGAAAGCAAAAGCTGTTCTTTTCTTTTTGCCCAGCTTTACATTTACTGTTTTTGATTTGCCATCCCTTTTGTAGGCAATTTTTATTTCATCATCCGGTTTTTTAAAACCAATTACATCAGAAAGCGATTCAGGACTGGTTATTTTTTCATCACCTGCTTTGGTAATGATATCACCTTTTTGCAGGCCTGCTTTTTCAGCAGCGCTACCCTTTACCACTTCCTGTATTGTTGCACCATCTTTACCTGTTTCTGTTGTTACGCCTAAAAAGGCCTTGTCACTGCCGTCTTCATCCCAGCTGCCGCCGCCAAACTGTTGCTGAAAATTTCTTCCGAATTCTTCTCCCCATTTTTGCCAGTCGCCACCATCACTGTTAAAGTTCCATACCATAGCATCTTTGCCTTTACCAATGGTTATCTTTCTTTTATTGATGGTAATATCTTTATCCTCAAATTCAGAAAGCGGTTTGCCATTGATCTTCACATTGTCGCCATTAATCTCCACTTCCAGCTTAATATCCTTGTCGCCGCCGTTCTGGCGGATGATGATCTCCTGCTTTTCTGTTTTTTCAGGCTTTTCGGCCTTCTCGGCCTTCTCCTTTTTTTCGATTACTTCTTCTTTTTCCTGTGCCAGGATGGAAAAAGGCAGCAGGACCAGCGCTGCAATAATTATTTTTTTCATACCGTTTGTTTTTGTTTTACGAAGCTTTTAGTAAGTCAAAAGTAGGGGATATTTTTTAATTACGAAATATTTCGCAGATTCTTTTTTGGCTTTAACAAAATTTTTTATGGTGAACGCCGGCAGCTTTTATTCCCGTATGTAAAAGCCCGGCATATGGCCGGGCTTTACAATGGCGAACGCATATAATCACAATAAACCTTTTTCCAGCAGATATTCTGCGATCTGCACTGCATTGGTGGCAGCGCCTTTACGCAGGTTATCGCTTACGATCCAGCAGTTTAATGTATTGGGCTGTGTTTCGTCCCTCCTGATCCGGCCTATAAAAGTTTCATCTTTTTCATGGGCGGTTAACGGCATCGGGTACACGAAATTAGCCACGTCATCCTGCACCACCACGCCGGGCGCTTTGCTTAATATTTCCCTTACTTCCTCCAGGTCAAAATCATTTTCAAATTCAATATTTACGCTTTCGCTGTGACCGCCCATTACAGGGATGCGCACAGTGGTGGCCGTTACCTTTATAGAATCATCACCCATAATCTTCTTTGTTTCATTGGTCATTTTCATTTCCTCTTTGGTGTAGCCATTGTCCAGAAATACGTCAATATGTGGTAATGCGTTCAGGTCAATTTGATATTTATATGCCATTTCACCCTGTATGCCTTTTCTTTCGTTCATGAGCTGGTCAACTGCTTTTACGCCGGTGCCTGTTACACTCTGGTAAGTGCTAACTACTACTCTTTTTATTTTGTATTTATCATTCAACGGCTTTAGCACTATCACCATTTGTATGGTAGAGCAGTTGGGGTTGGCAATTATTTTATCCTCTTTTGTAAGCACTGCTGCATTTACTTCCGGCACTACTAATTTTTTGGTGGGATCCATGCGCCAGGCGCTGGAGTTATCAATAACAGTAATGCCTGCTTCGGCAAATTTGGGCGCCAGCTCCAGCGAAGTGCTGCCGCCTGCGGAAAAAAGCGCTACAGCAGGTTTGGCCGCAATGGCATCTTCCCAGCCTGCCACCTTGTATTTTTTTCCCTTAAACTCTACTTCCTTACCAATCGATTTTTCAGAAGCCACGGGTATCAATTCTGTTACCGGGAAATTTCTTTCTGCCAATACCTGCAGCATTTTGCTGCCAACGAGGCCTGTTGCGCCTACTACTGCTACTTTCATTTTTGTGTTGTTGTTTTTATTTGAGTGTATAATTTTTTGTTACCAACATTTGTTTTTCATGGGGGCATCGTTGCGTCGCACTCTTGTACAGTTTACCATTAGTCATCAAAAAAATTCTCCTAATCCCGGTCTGACCTTCGGTGCCGACCGGTAAAAAAAAGCCTCCCGTTTTGCGGAAGGCCAGTATCATGATACATACATACAACTGTTACCCTTCCGCAGCATTGCTGTGCTTCTTAGTTGTCTTTGTATGTTTAATTGTTATCATCATTGCGAAAATAAGGACAAATGGATTATCTGCCAAATTCTAAATAACTGGTCTGACCTCTGGCGCTGCAACCGATCGCCACCGCGCTGTT
>JBEHYP010000180.1:0-4703 GCA_048498115.1 Bacteroidota bacterium
ATTATTGATGTGCCGGTAGGTCTTAAACTTTATCCCGTCATAACAGGCAAGGCCATTCCGGGTGCTGATCCATACAAAGCCGTACCTGTCCTGCACCAATCCTGAAACAAAAGATTGCGGCAGGCCGTCTTTTGTAGATAAATAGCGCAATGGCTGCTGTAAATTTTGTGCATTGGCTTCTGCAGGGCCAAATACCCATGCTGTTAATACCAGTATCTGACAGAAGCGTTGTACCATCTCTTGAAAGAAATGCCCGGAGAAAAAGCAGTTGTTTAAATATGAAAATCAAATAAAGATATACCAGATTTTTCTTTTGAAGAAATCAAGTGCCTTGCTGCCAGCTTCACTGCGTTCCGGATAAAATTACAAGGGTACCCATAAATGAATACCCTTGCAACTTGACTGAACTTTACTTCAGTAATTATGGCGGTTACATATTGCTATCTTAATATAGTAACATCACCACGCAAAGACTGTATACGCCCGTCATAATGTGTAACGTCTATAACGTAGTAATAAGTAGCATCCGGCAAGGGATTATTTTTATACGTGCCGTTCCAGTCATTGCTGTAATTTTCTGAATAATACACACGGCTGCCGTACCGGTTATACACGTTAACCCTGCATTTTTTTACACAATCTTCTTTAAATACTTTCCATACATCATTAAAGCCGTCATTGTTGGGGGTAAATGCTATCGGAGGCTTTACTATACAATCTGCTTTCATTTGTATCAAAGTAGTATTGATGGTGCTGTCGCAGCCACTTATATTTTGTAAGGTGCTGTGATAAACACCGGGAGTATTGACGGTTATTCCCGATGGCAATGTGTAAGATTGCCCTTCGTAAAACGAATCAGTAACATTTATGGTTGATGCCTCATTTACTGTAAGGTTGGCTGTTATCCACACGCTGTCACAGCCGCCAACGCTCTTTACAGTATCCTGCAACTGGATAGATGAATTATACGTAGTGCCATTGTACATTACATTATCACAGCCGTGCAGGTCAACATTTTGTACAGCAGGTGTAATGGGCTCAATAGAGATGTTGGCGGTATGATAAACACTGTCGCAGCCATAGGAGCTTTTTAATGTATCTTTCAATATAACAGAAGAAGTGTACGTAGTGCCGTTATAAAATACGCTGCTGCAGCTGTTCAGTGAAGTATCTTTTGCCACCGGCGTTATTACGGTAACAGTTTGGGATGCTGTGGCTGTGCAGCCGGCCGGGTTGGTAACAGTAACGGTATAAATGCCTGATGCCATTACCGTGATGGAATCAGCTGTTTCATTACCCGGTGCCCATGAATACGTGTACCCGTTACCGTTATACCCGCTGATTGGTGCTGTTGAAGGCACCATCCAGGCAGGGCTGCTTACCAACGTGCCTGTAATATTATTCCCTGAAAGATCAGCAGTGCTGCTGCCGGCGCCTTCATCAAATCGGTAATAAGCATATAAATGTGCTGCAGGCAGCGGCTGGATAATCCTGTTGTAACTGGCAGCAATATCAGCAGCGGAAAGCGATATATCCCAGAGACGGAACTCATCTATCCGGCCGTCAAAATAGCCGTAATTGCCGCCGCCAATGCCGCCGAAAAGACTATACTGGTTACCTGCCCATTGACCTAACGATGGATATACGTGGCTTTTAAGGCTTGTTAAGCCTGTCCTTACAAGTGCACCGTTAACGTAAAGAGAAGGCTGCTTATTTGTATATACCACCGCAATATGAGTCCATCCTGATACAGGCTGGTTCCATACCAGCAGGGGCGTAAGATAGGCAGAGCCATGCTCATACACCGCAATACCGTTGGTGCCTACAGAAAGCCCTGCGCCTGCATCCGGGTTGCCGGGGCCGGTAATAGAATTATTGCTCCCTCCCCATGTAGGGTACAGAGCGTAACGTTCACCGCTTACACCCTGTGTGCCGCTGGTAGCTTCAGGAGCAATTGTAATAGTGGAGACAGGATTTACCCAGCATTCAAAAGTGAAATTGTCATTAAAGGCAGGACGGTTATTGGAAGTGTTTACATACTTCCCGGTTCCGGAAAAACTAAGTGCATTGTTGGGTTGCGTCAATAAAGCAGGAGCTTGTAAAACAACGGAATCACCGGCGCAAAAAGTAGTAGCGCCGGATGGCGTAATTGTAATATTTGTAAGCGATTGTATGTTGATTACTGTGACGTGGTAAACACTGTCGCACCCACCGGCTGCTTTTAGGGTATCCGTTAACGTTACTGATGAAGTGTAAGTAACACCACCATGCACTACCTGGTTGCAATCGCTGAGGGTAACCGTGTCCCTTGTCACGCTGGTGCTGCCGGAAAATTGCCGCAGGCTGCTGATCCAGTTGGCATTGGCATTGCTGTTGGGCAACCCGGGAGTTTCGTTTCCCGGGGCGCTGCCTGCCACCCATGAAGACGCAGTGCTATATTGATTATTGGATAAATAATAGCATTTGCCTGTGCCCGAAGAAGAAATATATACCGTTGCCGCACCGCCGTTATTAAGGCTTCCATACCCCAAAGAAAAATAAGCGGCTGCAGGATTTGCCGGGGAAGTAATGATAACGGCATCGCCGCCGTTGGCAAGCCCTATCCTGGTCCAGCTTCCGCCGGCACTAAAACCTGATGCGGGGTATACGTAATTGGTAATAGAAGGGGAAGAGGGAGTTGAACCATTATTTTCAAGCAATGAAGATGAGCCGGGCAGCACATACACATAATCATGGTTGGCATCAGAAGGATCATCGGGCAAAGTGATACTGCTGTTTTTATCTATATCATTATAAATGAGGATAACTGAGCCATACGGAACGGCTGCCCACACAGGCGAATTGGCAAAGCGCATACAGCCCTGTGCGATGCCCTGTCCTGTGCCGGCGCCCAGCCAGCCATTATTGTCATCAAATATCCATCCCCTTATATCAGCAGTGCTGTCGGTGCAGGTCCTGGTACCGGTTACCACCAGCTCAATATATTCCTTTGTGCCGGACGTACCCTGCGATACTTCATTCAATACTAATTGTGCATTACTGGCGTAGGGGAATAACAGGCAAAAAGCTATGCCTGCTACTAATAAACTAAGTCTTCTCTTCATCCGGCTTATTGATTAATATTTTAACAGAGGTGGTTTTCTGCTGGGCACAAAATATTTATTTCCCTTTCATGAAAGGAGAGATACACGCCGGCAAACTTATACCCTGCAGGTAAATAAATTGCTAAGTAATTGTTATGCTTTCGGCAGGGCGCAAATTGATGGATACAGCCTGCGGCATATTAATAAATGGTTATAATATTATTATTTCTTGCTTTTAAGTGCTGCCTTCCGCAATACAATTTGTTAATGTTATCTTTTTAAAGCGTTACAATTTCTTAACCACTGCATAACATTGGTTCTTCACTTTTGTGCTGCCTTATCCCTGTAGAAAACTAAAATGTACCCCAGTACATTTTGCTTACTGTCAATAACCCTTACAACATTTTTTTAAATCGTATATCCGTTAATGTTATAATATTCTGTTTGGCCAGGATATTATTTATTTCTCTGAGCAGGCATTTTTCCAACTGGTAAAATCCGGTTTGTTAAATGGAAGGGTTCTTATTGTTTGTTAAATGCTGCCGGTCCGTATATTCTTGAAACCACAATTAATTATTGTATTTAAAAAGCTTCAAAAAATGAAACAAACAATTACAAAAAACTTACGGATGCCGGGCTCAGCAGCCCTGTTGTGGCTGGTAATGCTTTTTAATTTGTTTGCCGGGCAAAAAGCCTCGGCGCAGACAGCATTTACCATCACTTACGACAAAGATGCCGGTACTACTGCCGCAGCAACTAATCCCGCAAATCTTTTTACAGTAGCGCTTACCAATACGACTGCTTATAATGGCATAGAAACGGGTTGCAGTACCACTAAAGACGGGTTAACTCAGTATACTACAACTCTTACAGCCAGGGCTGGCTACAAATTTACTATTACTTCAATAACCGGTACAGCATACGCCAGCAGTGCCGGCTTTAAAAATTATAAAATTCAAATAAGCAGCAGTAATAGTAATTTTTCAACAGCAATAAATGCCGGTACCAATATCGCTACCTCCTCAAGTTGCGGAGGTAGTGGTTCTATAGGTTCTTTAACCGGTACTTTTACTACTACAGCCGGTAATTCGTGTACCATTACAGTGCTTAAGGCTATAGGTAGTGGTGAATCGGGTGGTGGTTATAGCAAAACAAGAAAAATAGTAATTTCTGGCACCTACCAATCCCTGGTAAGTGTACCCGCAGTAACAACCACAACACCAGCCACTGCTATTACTGCTACTTCGGCTTTAGCCGGCGGTAATGTAACTAACGATGGTAGTGCTACTGTTACAGCAAGAGGTATTGCGTACGGCACTGCTGCAAACCCTGCTTTGCCTGTAGTAGCCAATGGTTCAGGTACAGGTGCTTTTACCAATACCTCATTAACAGGTTTAACATCCAACACTTTATATCATTTCAGGGCGTATGCTACCAACAGTGCAGGCACCGGTTATGGCAGTGATGCTACATTTACCACGCTTGCCAGTGTTGCTACTACAGCTGTTAGTGTCATTACTGCTACAACCGCTTCCGGTGGAGGTACTGTTGCAACCGGTGGTACCGGTGCATTGGCAGTTACAGCAAGAGGCATTGTATATAGTAATACAAATACAAATC
>JBEHYP010000181.1:0-4378 GCA_048498115.1 Bacteroidota bacterium
GGCGGCAAGGGTGATGCAGGCGACCCTTCAGGCAAGCCTGACAGCTATGGCAATAACCCCGGCGGAAGAAGCGGCGGCCCCAAAGTAATTGGGAATAGAAAAATCGTAAAATACTATTCCTTTACCGGCGACCTTGAAAAGGCCACGGTGTATGCCATTGTAAAAGTATCACCGGCGGGTATTGGCACCTTTACCGGTTTTGCAAAGAACTCAACCACTACTGCAGCGGCTTATAAAAATGCCATCATCAATTACCTGCGAAACGTACAGTTTGATAAATCAGCTGAAGAGTCAACAGTTACTGTACAGTTCAATTTTAACGTCCAGTAAATTCCATTACTACTTAAAAATCAATTGGATGTAAAATTCACTTATTTATATCTTGCAGCATGGATTACCAGCAAACCATTGATTATCTCTACTCCCGGTTGCCAATGTTCAGCCACATCGGCAGCGCTGCTTACAAGAAAGACCTGCACAATACGGTTGAGCTTTGCAAAGCGCTCGGTAACCCACAGCAACAGTTCAAAAGCATACATATCGCCGGCACCAACGGCAAGGGCAGCACCAGCCATATGCTGGCAGCCATCCTGCAGCAGGCAGGCTATAAAACAGGGTTGTACACTTCTCCTCACCTCGTTGACTTCAGGGAAAGAATAAAAGTGAACGGAAAAATGGTAAGCGAAGCCTTTGTGGTGGATTTTGTTGAAAGAACAAAACAATTGACAGAAACAGTCCAGCCTTCCTTTTTTGAGCTTACTGTGGCCATGGCCTTTGATTGTTTTGCCCGGGAAAAAGTGGATATTGCCGTAATTGAAACCGGCCTCGGCGGCAGGCTCGACAGCACCAATATCATTACCCCCATCCTCTCCGTCATTACCAATATTGGCTACGACCATATGAACATATTGGGCGATACACTGGAGGAAATCGCCTTTGAAAAAGCAGGGATTATAAAAGACAATATCCCCGTCATAATTGGCTCATATACAGAAGATACAAAGAAGGTATTTGAAAAAAAAATAAATGAAACAAAATCTTATGTTTTATATGCAGATAGGAAATACAACTCATTAAATATCAGTATAAACAACAAATATTTATGTTGTGATGTAACTGATACGGTTAATAGCTGCACAGAACACTTCACCCTTGACCTGAATGGCCTGTACCAGGTAAAAAACCTCCAAGCTGTTTTGTGTGCAGAAGGCATTTTAATACAGCAGGGGTTTGCCATCAGCAATGAAGCAGAGAAGTATGCCCTTGCCCATGTAAAAGAACTGACAGGGCTGCACGGCCGCTGGGAAGTGATAGGCGAAAGCCCTACCCTTGTGCTGGATGTGGCCCACAATGAAGATGGTATGCGGCAGGTAACAGAACAGTTATCAATAATCAGCGACCAGTTTGACAAGCTGCATATAGTTACAGGCATGGTAAAAGACAAGGACATTGACAGGGTGCTGGCGCTTTTGCCAAAGGCCGCCGCTTATTATTTTACCAATGCCCATATCCCAAGGGCCCTGCCTGCGGCTGAAATGCAGCAAAAAGCAAAGGCATTTGAATTGAACGGGGATGTGTTTGATGATGTGAACGATGCCATTGCAGCCGCAAAACAAAAAGCTTCGCCAAAAGATTTGATACTGGTATGCGGCAGCGTGTTTGTGGTGGGGGAAGTAAAATACCATTGAGGTGCTAAAGAAGTGCCTGTTATAGCTGTCATGGCAACGAAGGAGCCATCTGCCCGGCAGTGTACAAAACCCCAACAGCTCCCTCCTGCTGTCGGGAAGACAGCCGCTTTTATACTCACGGGATATAAATAAAAAAGCAGGACACCCGCCCTGCTTTTCATTATTTAATTATTAAGAGCTGTTATCTCAAATCAACCACTTCAGCGCCGGGGTATTGCTTGGCATCAAAGGTGAATTGTGCATCGGTTACCGGGGCTTTGCCATTCAGGTTGCTTACCGTATAAGTGTACCTGTTGCCGGCTTTTTCAAAAAGCTTGGCACCGGTAATCACGTTGGCCATTTTATCAATATACAGCAGCACTTTAAAGAACGTTTTGGTTTTATCAACCGGTGTCAATTCTATCTCCTGCACTTTCTTGCCCTTTTGTGTCACTTCGCCGTTCAGCTTGTACAGGAAATCCTTGTCGTAAAAGTTGGTGAATATCTTCTGCGGCGTAATAGTATTAACGGTCGGGTCAATCTTGGTAATGGTCACTTCATTGGCAGACTTGTCATACGTGTACACATTGCTGCCATCGCAAAAGATGTCCTGGCCTGTTACATTAATGCGGTACTTGGCGCCTTTCATGCTTACCGTGCCGGTTTTGTTGCCCATCGTTTTACCGCTGGCATTTTCTATACTCAGTGAAAATTTTGCCTGTATGGCTTTAAAAGTTTTGAATTTGGCGCTCACTGCATCCAGCACTTTTTTGGCATCGGGGTCGCTGCTGCCCATTCCTTTTGGCTGGGCCACGGCAGCAAAGGTTACAAAGGACAGGAGCAATGCACTAATAATACTTTTTTTCATTATACTTAAAGGTTTGTTCAAAAGCGCCCAAAGGCGGCGCAAAGATAAGCGTTTAGAGGCGCTTAATCAACCATCGTTTAACCCCTATGTTTAAAATGCTGTTAAACAGTTGTACGGCCTGTGCCTAAAAAGTTACCGCCTACCCAGTCAGACCGGGACGGTCAGACTGGGTAGAAATGCAAAAGTCCCGCCAAAGCGGGACTTTCACTTTACAACCCATAATAATCAACCGTTATTGTAATACTACTTTTTCAGAAAACGCCAGTTGCTTGTTTTCGTCCACCACTTTTACCAGGTATGTGCCTTTGGCTGTTTTGCTCAGCAAACGCACATTTTCCACCTGCGAGCCGCCTTTGCTTACGCCAGCCAGCACATTTACACTTTTAGTAAGCAATGTCCTCCCGGCAAGATCACTGAAAATGATGGTATACCTGCCGGATTTCAAACCGTTAAAGCGAACATTGAACTGGTCTGCAGTAGCAGGGTTGGGGAATACCATTGCATCGCCGGCAGCAGCCAGGTCAGGCAATACCATATTGGATACATCAAATTTCACAGATGCATCCGCTTCTTTTTGCAGCAGCAGGTTGCTGTTGGCAAGGTCTGAAGCATTGAATGATTTTTCTGTACTTTGTACTTTTTCAGCTTTCAGTGTTTTATAGTCTACTTTATACAGGCCATCAAACACATTGGCGCTGCTCACTATGATGCTGCCATCGTTGTTTACCGCAGCGCCATTGGTAGTGTAGGTAGCAGGCAGGCCGGTAACAGCGCCGGTGAAAGTGGCTACCCTTGATTGTACATCCACTGTATATACATTGTGGTTGGCAGATATCACCACCAGCCTTCCGTAAGCATCGGCCAGCATATCGCCGCCCCAGCTCGTGCATTTGTTGTGCACAGAAAAACCTTTGTTGCTTTCTGCATCTATAAGGGCACCCAGGTCTTCCACTACAGGTTTTTTACCGGTGGTAAAGCGTATCAAATGGTTGGCGTCATTGGAAAGCGCATAGCCGTAACCGTCAGCCGCAATCACCATTCTGGTGATCTGGCTTTCTTCAGGCTCATATACATTTTGTGCAGAAAGCGGGATGATGTTCTTTTTTACGATAGTGAATTCCACTTCTTTTTTATCAAGGTCAAGATATCGGATATCTGACAGGTGCATGGGGGCAAAATAAAGCCTGTTGTGCCTTGCATCCAGCGCAGCGGCAGCCACGCCAAAGGCAGTGGGGTTCGGCACCTGCACCTTGTCGGCAGTATTGTCAATAGAAGAAATTTTGAAAGCGGTCTTGTCTGCTTCAAACAGTGTTTTCACTACATTTCCTGTTTTGATATCTATCTGCTTGATATCGGCCCAAAAGAAGTTGCTGGTGCTTTTGCCGGTGATGGCATAAGTAGTAGCATCCTGGGCTGCAGAAAATAAAGAGGCGGAAACGAGTGAGGCAGTGAGTAAAAGTTTACCGTTCATAGTAGTATTAGTTTTGTTGTTTCAGTCCGTAAATTAATAAACCTGTAAAATAAAACCAATAATTTTTATCGTGTTTTGCCCGGAAATTTTGTTAAAAAATCTTTAACGGCTCGCGGGAGCTTCAAACAGGGCTGACAAGTTTATTGAAAACCAGCAATAGCACCTCCGCGCCCGCTGCTTCTCTGCGTGGGTAAAATACACAAACGGGAATGGCACGCAGAGACGCTGAGCTTGCAGAGGAAAAACATCACTATCTCAAACAGTTTCGTATCTAAAAGAAGATTATCAATGAGGGAACCTCTGCGCCCGCTGCCGCTTTGCATGGGTCGGCCCGCATCAGCAGCGCCATCACGCCGCCGATCAGGAAGAACG
>JBEHYP010000182.1:0-4250 GCA_048498115.1 Bacteroidota bacterium
GAGGCTGCGGAACTCGGCGCGCGTCAGCCGCGCGATGGCGATCCACGAGACGGCGCCGATCGAGATGGTGATCGTCCAGGTCGACGGTCCGAGGATGGTTTACCAAGATGGGGCACTTTTAAAATTCCACAACAGCCTTATATTATTTTAGATTGTTTTAACAACTGTCAATTTGATAATTTCTCATTGGGGTAATTTGCTCTACCTTCACCACCTCAAATTTTCGATATGCAGTTCCATAGAAAAAATCTTTCCAATGAACAGTTACTGGGTTTCTATAAAAAATTGCTGCTGCCGAGGATGATCGAAGAAAAAATGCTGGTATTGCTGCGGCAGGGGAAAATTTCCAAATGGTTCAGCGGCATCGGGCAGGAAGCTATTGCCGCAGGCGCCACGCTGGCACTGGAAGAAGATGAATGGATAATGCCTTTGCACCGGAACCTGGGCGTGTTCACCACCCGTAATATGCCGTTAAGCAAACTATTTAAACAATGGCAGGGCAATAAAGACGGTTACAGTAAAGGGCGTGAAAGAAGCTTTCATTTTGGCACCAGGGAGCACCACATCTGTGGCATGATAAGCCACCTTGGACCACAAATGGCGATAGCAGATGGCGTGGCGCTGGCGCATAAACTAAGCGCTGAAAATAAAATAGCACTGGCCTTTACCGGCGATGGTGGCACCAGCGAAGGTGATTTTCATGAAGCGCTGAATGTAGCCGCGGTGTGGGATTTGCCCGTTATTTTCTTAATTGAAAACAACGGTTACGGACTAAGCACTCCCGTTAGTGAGCAATACCGTTGCTTTAGCCTGGCAGAAAGGGCAAGGGGTTATGGCATGGAAGGCGTACGCATTGACGGCAACAATATCCTGGAAGTGTATGATACCATAAAAGGTGTGAGGGATTATTGCATACAAAATCAAAAGCCATACTTAATTGAATGCATGACCTTTCGCATGCGGGGGCATGAAGAAGCCAGCGGCGTGAAATATGTGCCGCCGCAATTGTTTGAATTATGGGAAAAAAAAGACCCTGTAAAAAATTATGAGCGATACCTGCTTGAACAAAATATATTAACCGCAGAAGCGGCAGAAGAAATTAAAAATGAAATAAAAGAATACATAGAAGCCGAACTGAAGACGGCATACGAAGCTGCACCGTTAGTTCCTGATACGGAAGAAGAGCTGGAGGATGTGTATGCTCCTGTTATTCCCCGGCCGGTACCGCAGGCCAGACCGGAAGAGGGCTTCGAAAAAAGATTTATTGACGGCATTAAGGACGGGCTTTATCAATCAATGGAGAAACACCCCAATTTAATTTTAATGGGGCAGGATATTGCAGAATACGGCGGCGCATTTAAAATCACCGAAGGTTTTGTGGAAGCATTTGGAAAAGCAAGGGTGCGCAACACCCCGATTTGTGAAAGTGCTATAGTTGGTGCTGCATTAGGCTTATCGCTGCAGGGATATAAAGCGATGATGGAAATGCAGTTTGCGGATTTTGTTACAGTAGGCTTCAACCAGATTGTAAACAACCTTGCTAAAATTTATTACCGTTGGGGGCAAAATGCCGATGTGGTGATACGGATGCCAACAGGCGGGGGTGTGGGCGCCGGTCCTTTTCACAGCCAGAGCAACGAAGCCTGGTTTGTGCACACGCCGGGCTTAAAAATTGTTTATCCTTCCACACCTGCTGATGCAAAAGGGTTGTTGATCGCTGCCATCAATGATCCCAACCCAGTGCTGTTTTTTGAACACAAAGCATTATACAGAAGCATCAGCGGCCCTGTGCCGGATGAATACTACGAAGTGGAAATTGGCAAGGCAAGGGTGGCGCAGGAAGGGGATGACATTACCATCATCACTTACGGCGCTGCAGTACACTGGGCGCTTGACTACGCAAAAAATAATCCCCGGATTTCTGCTTACATCCTTGATTTACGCACCCTGCTGCCGCTTGATTATGCAGCGATAGAAACGGCCGTGAAAGCAACGGGGAAAGTACTGCTGCTGCATGAGGATACATTGACCGGCGGTATTGGCGGCGAAATAGCTGCCTGGATCGCCGGGCATTGTTTTGAAAATTTAGATGCGCCGGTAATGCGCTGTGCGTCTTTGGATACCCCTGTGCCATTTAATGTTGATTTGGAAAAAAACTTTATGGCTTACAGCAGGCTGGGAGAATATATAGAAAAGCTGATGAGCTACTAACTGCAGCTAAACAGGAACTCCCCTTTGCAAAGGGGAGTTCCTGTTTTTTAAAGATCATCAAACCTGTACAGGGGATCAATATCCGAACCGGCTTTTATTTCATACACAGGATTTATCAGCCCGTCTTTTAAGCCGTATACCCAGCCATGCAGGTGGGGTGCCTGGCGTTCCTTCCATGCTTTTTGAATAATAGACGTTTTGGTGAGCCTTTGTACCTGCTCTATTACATTAAGCTCTGTAAGCCTGTCGGCACGCAGGTCAATATCATTTATATTATCCAGCTCTTCCCTGTTATGGCGGTACACATCTTTAATATTTCGCAGCCACATATTTAATACCTGCTTATAGTCGGTATTGCCCATTGCCGCTTTGATGCCGCCGCATCCATAATGGCCGCAAACAATTACATGCTTTACTTTTAAATGCGCTACTGCATATTCCAGCACGCTCAGCAGGTTTACATCGGTGTGCACCACCATATTGGCAATGTTGCGGTGAACAAAAATTTCACCGGGCTGCGTGCCGGTAATCTCGTTGGCCGGCACCCGGCTGTCGCTGCAGCCGATCCATAAAAATTCAGGGGATTGTAATTTTGAAAGCCGCTTGAAAAAACCGGGATCTTCTTCTTCCCTTTCTTTTGCCCAGGCTTTATTTTCTAATAATAATTTTTCGTATGAGTGCATAATAAATTAATTTTTTTAGTGAGCTATATCATCGTATGCATAGCGGTTGGATTTTACATTTCCATTTAACTGGTCATGTTTGCTTTTGTGCATGCTTTTTTTGATTTCTACTTTTATGTTTTTCAAATGCGCATGCGATGAAAATTCATTTACCGTATCAATGATGTCCTTGTCAATAAAATCAGCCCTTGTGGCATCCACCAGCACATAAGCATTTGCCGGTACTTCTTCCAGCTTTCTTTTTATAATCGCCTTGTTTAAAAACGACACATCTTTTCTCAGCCTGAACAGGTATTTATTATCATCGTTAACAACAAATACAGCAGATTTAAAGTTGCTCCGCATTACAAAATAAAGCCCTACTATGATACCAACCACAATTCCCTTCAATAAATCTGTAACAAGAATGGCTGTGATGGTAACAACAAATGGAATAAACTGGTCCCAGCCCTTTAAATAAAATTCTTTGAACAAAGATAATTTTGCCAGCTTGTACCCGGTGTAAACAAGCACCGCCGCCAGTGCAGCATAAGGAATTTTATTAAGCAGCGAAGGGATGAATGCCACGCATAACAATAATAATATCCCGTGCAGGACAGCCGACATTTTTGTTTTAGCCCCGGCATTGATGTTGGCAGACGAGCGCACAATTACCGAGGTAAGCGGCAGCCCGCCGATCATCCCGGAAACAATGTTGCCAATGCCCTGTGCTTTTAGTTCCCGGTTGTTGTTGGTAACTCTTTTGTAAGGATCTAATTTGTCGGACGCTTCTATGCTCAGCAGGGTTTCAAGGCTTGCCACCAGTGCCAGTGTGATGGCAGTAATCCATACATCAGTGTTATTGATAAAGCTAAAGTTGGGGGAAGTAAAAAATGACGTGAATTCGCTGAAAGAACCGGCTACGGGTATGTTTACGAGGTGCTCCGGCCTTAATGCAGACCCGCCGGACATAACGTTGATGAGTACCCCAATTAACACTACTACCAGCGGGGCAGGAATCAATTTAAAAATATTTGCCTTTTTTACCAGCACTTTTTCCCAAAGCACCTGCGTAGCAATGCCGGCAATGCCGATTAGCACAGCTACCGGGGTGATAAAATTGAGTGCATGAAAAATGCCCGAAAAGGTATTGCTGTTATCCTTTTGGAAAAAGGTTTCATCGCCGGCAAAATCTTTATCATACCCAACCAGGTGCGGAAGCTGTTTTAAAATAAGGATAATGCCAATGGCGGCCAGCATTCCCTTGATTACACTGTTGGGAACATAGTCGCCCAAAAAACCGCCTTTCAAAAAGCCAAACAGCACCTGGATAATGCCGGCCATAACCACAGAAAGTAAAAATGCTTCATAAGCCGG
>JBEHYP010000183.1:0-4228 GCA_048498115.1 Bacteroidota bacterium
GGCTGAAGGATGCTCAGCAGATAGGCGCCGGTCGTGTCCTTTACCATCGCCAGGCAGGCCCGGCGCTGCCCCCCTGGGCGAAAATGATTTCAGCCTGAATACCGGCAAAAGCATCAATGTAAATATCTGGCTGTTCATGCAGCGGCTCAATCTTATCAGCCACCGCCTGCATTTAAAATACGGGCTGGGAATTGAGCTGAATAATTACCGCTACAATTCGCAGGTAAGCTATGTAAGGGACAATCCTTTTGTGACAGGCGTAGCGCCGGCGCCGGTAATCTTCAGGGATTCGGTTGTGTTTTCAAAAAACAAGCTGGCCGCCGATTATTTCACCGTACCGTTAATGCTTAATTTCTGCACCAATCCCTATAACCAGAATAAAGGTTTTAGCATAAGCCTTGGCGTGAGTGGTGGTTACCTGTACAGCCAGCGGAATAAGCAAAAAAGCCAGGAAAGAGGCACGCAAAAAATCAGCGGCGGCATCGGGCTGGAACAGTTTAAATTATCCTACGTTGCCGAAATAGGCCTGGGGCCGGTACGCCTGTACGGGTCTTATTCTCCCAACAGTTTTTATAAAGACGGCCTTGATATGCGGCCTTATACCCTCGGCATCAGGTTCAGCAACTGGTAAAAAAAAAATATATAAGTATAGCCATGAAAATGAAAGCATTTAATTGCTTTCATTTTTTTATTTTCGCCCGGAAAATAATTTTACACTAATTTTTGTTAACAGCATTTGTAAAGCCTTAAAATATTTTCAACTGGCACAACGTTTGTCTTTTAGCGTAGCATTATCATCTATTATGAAAAAACCAGTTTTTTACCCCCTTCTCCTCCTGATGTTCCTTCTTGTTACCGGCACGTCTTTCATGTTGCCCGGAAAAGAAAACAGCAAGCGTTCTGTAAAAAAAAGCAGTCATAAAAAACCCACTGCGGATGACAATCCGTATTATATCATCGTTGATAAAAGCGACTACGAATTAAAAGTGTACGATGACCAGGGCTGGTATGCCACCTATCCCATTGTGTTTGGCAGCAAAGACCTGGGCGATAAAATGAGGGAAGGAGATAAAAAAACACCTAACGGGCAATTCAAAGTAATCCTCAAAAAAATTCACCAGAAATGGGGGCCTGAATTGCTGCTCGATTACCCGAGGCCGGAAGATGTGGAAAAGTTCAATGAACGGAAACAAAAAGGCATACTTCCCAAAACAGCCAAAATAGGCGGCGGCATTGCCATCCATGCCACCAGGCCGGAAGAAGAGTGGACCGTAGATAATTTTTATAACTGGACCGATGGCTGCGTATCTGTAAAATATACGGAAATGCAGGATCTCTTCAGCTATATTCCCGTTGGCACCCCGGTAACCATACAGCCTTAAATAGTATTTTTTTCACGCAAAGACACCAAGACCGGAAGAAACAAAGACCTTATGCTTAGCGTCTCTTTAAAATTCTTGCGCCTTTGGGTGGAATCAGACCACCAGTTATTTCTTATCTGTAAAGATTAAGCTACCATCGCCATAGCTGAGAAAGCGGAAATCGTTTTCCAGTGCATATTCGTACAGCTGCCGCCAGTTGTTTACGGCAGCAGCCACCAGCAGCAACAGCGTTGACTGCGGCTGGTGAAAATTGGTAACAATAGCCCCTGCCACTTTGTATTGATAGCCCGGTGCAATCAGTATTTGTGTATTCGTCAGCAGCCGCCGGCAATCATTTTTTTTCATCCACTGCAGCAAGGCTGCCAGCGCATCTTTTACATTAATTTTTGTACCTTCTAACGGCTTTTCATACACTTCCCATTGCTTTACGGGTAATTCTTCCAAAGCAATGCCCGGCTGCAATATTGTCTTTACTCCCATCCAGTAAAGGCTTTCTATCGTTCTCAGCGAAGTGGTGCCAACAGCAATAATATCATTGCCGGCATTCGCCATTAATTTTTCAATCGTATCCCTGTACACATCAATCCATTCCCTGTGCATTTCGTGGCCCTGCATCAATGCTGCTTTTACAGGCTTAAAAGTGCCTGCACCCACATGCAGCGTTACATAGGCGGTATCAATATTTTTTTCTGCAAGGCGCTCAAATATTCCCGGGGTAAAATGCAATCCCGCCGTGGGCGCTGCCACGCTGCCTTCCTGCTCTGCATAAATGGTTTGGTAGCGCTCCCTGTCTGTTTCTTCTGTTTTTCTTTTGATGTAGGGCGGCAACGGCATATCGCCAAACAAGCCCAGCACTTCGGCAAAGCTATAGTGGGCAGGCTGCCATGAAAGCTCCGCTACATAAGCATCCGGTAGTTTTTCTACCAGTGATGCCGTTATTGCTATTTCACCGCCGGCTGTTTTTTTATGCAGGCTTCCTGCTTTCCATTTGCCGGCGCCGCCAATCATACATTTCCACCGCACTTTTCCCTGTTTGCCCATTATCAAATTAAATTCATGCGTACCTTCTTCACAGGGCTCCAGGCAAAATATTTCAATAACGCCGCCGGTCAGTTTTTGAAACCGTATCCTTGCCGGTATCACCCTTGTGTTGTTAAACACAAGCAAGCTGTTTTTTGGAATATGGTCAGCGATGTTCCTATATAGATCCTGTGCAATAACGCCGTTTTTATATACCAGTAATTTTGAGGCATCCCGCTCTGCAAGGGGAAATGCAGCTATTTTTTCATTGGGCAGGTGATAGGTGAAAGCGGTAATGGGAATATCTTTTGGATGCATTTTCAACAGCTGTTTGCTGCAAAGCTAATGCCTCTTGCACAAGTGCTGATTTTTTCTGCAGCATCGCGGAATTGCGTGCCGGACTTTTTAATTCCTGTTCTTTTTTCCGGCTTCTATTTCTTCAGGATATTCATCTGCCCAAATATCAGGGGTTGCAATTCCCCTTGATGCATATCTGGAAGCTCCGTGTTTTCGCCTAACCCTTTCAGCGTATAAAATTCCAAGTATAGCAGAGATTATTGTGATTGTTATTGACAGCCATAATAATTTTTCATTGCCAATGTAAATAAATACAGCAATAAGCCCGCCCATTCCAAGAGGCGTGATAAAGAATTGAATCCAAAATATACTTTCTATAAATGTTGATAAAATCTTTCTCATTCTTATTTCAATTTTAACAAAGCGCAACGTCCTTTGCCTTCCCACAAAGCCCGGCAAAGAGATGTTGCTATGAGGTTCGTTCTTTCATGGTAAGACGTTGCAGGGAAGCTATCCTGAGTTGCAAACTCAGGATAGCTTCTCATCTTTTATTTCTTTATTCAACAATGCCAGTACCTTTTTGATGCTTATTCAGAACTCTACGGACAGCTGGGGCTTTGTTGTTATTTTATTTTTACAATAACAGTATCAAACTTGTTGTTATTGTTATTAAATCCAGTATCACTTAACACCATTTGCAAAAGAGTATCATTTATGAGCTTTGAACTTTGTAAATAGTTGTACTTATCAAGAGCCCAGATAGAACTATCCTGATTTGATTTCCTAACTTGTATTACATCATTAGTTGTAGCCCCTAAACTAACGTAGTAGATTTTGATTTTTTCCCCATTGCTCTTTTGGTGCTCTGCTAAAAGCCTTTCATCTTTATCAAATAGCTTACAACCATTAGCAATAAAAATGACTACGATTATTATAAATGCTTTCATTAATCTTCCTCTTTTAGATTGCTTTTGTTTGTATTGTAATACTGTACTCCAGCCTTAATCATTTGCTGGTCATGTGGGTCATCTCCATATAGGGGTAACATTGCACCTCTTACTGTACGAGTTTCTCCATGCCCTGCATTAACTTCACGGCTCTCATATTTTTGCCATTCTGGTTTTGATGTGCCTGCTGCCATTTGTGCACTACCTGCATTTCTTAACAAAGTTTCCTCACTAAAACTCCAAACAGCCATCCCCTGCTATCCGTAGTATACTTTCCATTTTTGCTAAATACTGATAAAATGTTCATAGCTATCCTGAGTTTGCAACTCAGGATTTGTTGATAGCAGTACTACAGCAATTCAACCTCTAATAAACCGCAATTTTTGCCATTGTAATAATCCCGTGCGCTGCTGTATAAATATTCTTCTGCCTTATCTACTATGCCTGCTTCTACCGGATTATTATGAATATAATCTATTTTCTGATTCGTAAAATGACTGCTGTATAATTCTTTTGGCTGGTTGTCCCCCTCTTTGGCGCAAGCGTCCGCTTGTGCCCTTCGCTTTAATAAACTTTTTGAAA
>JBEHYP010000184.1:0-4137 GCA_048498115.1 Bacteroidota bacterium
ATTTGTGCCGGACATTATACCGCCGGCCATTGTTTCAGCTATCGCTACAAGCGCTGCAACAGTTGATGTGCTGTTTAACGAGCCAGTGGACAATACCAGCAGCCAGGTTGCAGCTAATTATACGGCTGGCAATGGTATTGGTATGCCCGTAAGTGCAGTAAGAGATGCAATAAATACAGCAGTGGTTCACCTTGCCTTCAGCAGCAGCTTTCCTAACGGCAGCAATATTACGCTTACGGTAAATGGAGTGCAGGATGTAAATGGCAATACATTAAATAATGGTACAATTTCATTTAGCTTTTATACGCCACAGCAATTTGATATTGTAATTGATGAAATAATGGCCGACCCCGCACCGCAGGCGGGCTTGCCTAATTCGGAGTGGGTTGAATTAAAAAATACTTCTTTATTTCCCATCGGCCTTGCCGGATGGAAAATAGGGGATGCAAATGGTACAAGCGACCCGATGCCGGATACGGTTTTGCAACCGGGCAGTTTTGTAATTGTATGCACCGGCAGCGCTGCAGCAGGATTGGCTGCTTTTGGCAAAACAATAGCTGTTACCAGCTTTCCTGCTCTTGACAATAATGGGGAACAATTGTATTTAAGTGATGCGGCCGGCAATATTATTCATGCTGTAAATTATAATATCAGCTGGTACCAGAATGAATTGAAGCAGGATGGCGGCTGGACGCTGGAAATGATTGATACCAAAAATCCCTGCAGTGGCTTCAGCAACTGGAAAGCAAGTGAAGACCTGAGCGGCGGCACACCGGGGAGAAAAAATTCTTTGGATGCACCGAACACTGATGGCGTGTCCCCGAAATTATTAAGGGCTTATGCCGCCGATAATACAAATATTGTATTGGTATTTGATGAGCCATTGAACAGCACTGCGGCTTCTGTTACTTCTAACTACGTTGTGAGTGGCGGAGTTGGCACGCCTGTAAATGCAACTGCTGCTGCCCCTTTGTTTGATAAGGTAACATTACAATTGGCAACTGCGTTAACGGCAAACAAAGTTTATACTGTTACGGCTTCCAATATTCCCGATTGCATTGGCAATAGCATTGGCGGCAGCAATACGGCAAGAGTGGGGTTGAGTGAAGTGGCCGACAGCCTGGATATTGTAATTAATGAAGTATTGTTTAACCCGCCTTCTAACGGCAGCGACTATGTTGAAATATATAACCGCAGCAATAAGATCGTTAACCTTCAGCAAACTTATATTGCCAACCGGAATGCAACCGGCGCCATCAGCAGCATTACCCAGTTGAGCGCCGAACCTTATTTATTGTTTCCACAGGATTTTATGGTGATCACTGAAAATAGTGATTGGGTAAAAAATAATTTCGTCACTAAAACCCCCGGTGCATTTGTTACAGTGAACATGCCTTCTTATAACGATGATGAAGGCGATGTGATCATTTTAAATGCACAGGGAAAAATTACTGACGAGCTGCAATACAAAGATGACTGGCATTTTAAATTGCTTGATAACAAGGAAGGAGTGGCGCTGGAAAGAATAGATTACAATGCCCCCACGCAGCAGGCAACCAACTGGCATTCTGCCGCCACAAGTGTACACTATGGCACACCTACCTATCAAAACTCACAGTTCAGGATAAATGACGGTGTGCAGGGTGAAGTAACCTTGTTGCCGGAAATTGTTTCACCTGACAATGACGGGCAGGATGATTTTGCAACGGTTGATTATAGGTTTCCTGAATCAGGCTATGTGGCCACTATTACCATTTTTGATGCAACAGGCAGGCCTGTACGCTTTTTGCAGCACAATGCATTGTGCGGCACTGGCGGCAGCTTCCGCTGGGATGGTTTGGGAGAAAAAGGACAGCAACTGGCAACCGGTATATATGTAGTGCTGACAGAAGTATTTAACCTGGATGGAAAGAAAAAACAATTTAAGAAAGCGATAGTAGTGGCAAGAAGAAGCTGATTTCCGGATGCAGGAAGAGTACACCCGGAAATATTTTCAATATTATAATAAAGATTTTATTTTTTCGATCACGCCTTTTAAATTACTGATATCCTGCCCGCCGGCCGTGGCTAAGTTTTTCTGGCCACCGCCGCCGCCTTTGATCAGTGGGGAAATATGCTCTTTAATGATTTTTCCTGCATCCAGGCTTTTTGCTGCCACTACCGTATCTGAAATACTGATTGCAACATAAGCTTTGCCATCAATATTGGCGCACAGGGCTACCACGGAATCATGCAAATGGTTTTTTACGTCACCTGCCAGTTTCTTTAATGCATCCGCATTGCCCACTTCCACTATTTCGCCTACATAAGTCACCTGGTTAATAATCTCATCTTTTTGCAGGAGTTCATTGCGTATGCCCACCAACTGCCTTGCTTCAAGGCCTTCAATACGTTTTTTCAGCTCCGCATTTTCAGCCTGCAGGCCTTCAATTGTTTTGAGAATATCTTTCGGATGCTTTAATGTATGCCTTACTGATTTGATGGCATCAAACTCTTCATTGATGAATGCCTCGGCAGCTTTGCCGCACACAGCTTCCACACGGCGTACACCGGCAGCCACAGCGCTTTCACTTTTTATTTTAAAAATACCCAGCTCGCCGGTGCGGCCTGCATGTGTGCCGCCGCAGAGCTCAATAGAGTAGTTAGGGTCAATGGTCACGACCCGTACAGTATCGCCGTATTTTTCGCCAAACAAAGCCATGGCGCCCATGGCAATGGCTTCTTCTTTGGGCAGTTGCTTTATCACTACCGGAATGTTTTCCCTTATTTTTTCATTCACCAATGCTTCCACTTTTGCCAGCTCTTCATCGGATACTTTGGCAAAATGGCTGAAATCAAAACGTAAATGCTCTTCGCTTACCAAACTGCCTTTTTGCGCTACATGCGTGCCCAGCACTTTTCGTAAAGCGGCGTGCATCAAATGCGTTACGCTATGGTGTACTGTTATTGCTTTTCTTCTTTCTTTGTTCACTTTAGCTATCACAGCTCCTTCAACAGAAGAAGGAAGTGTATCGGTAAAATGGATAATAAGGTCATTCTCTTTTTTAGTATTGGTCACTTCAACACTTTCATCGCCAAACTGCAATACCCCGGTATCGCCTGTCTGCCCACCACTTTCGGCATAGAAAGGCGTTTCATTCAAAACCAACTGGAAAGATGTTTTTCCTTTGGCGGTGACTTTCCTGTATTTGAGTACATTGGTTTTTGTTTCTAAAGAATCATACCCGACAAAAGCGGCACTTCGACTACGCTCAGTACCTGCTTCATTCCCTTCGGCTTCGCCCAGGGTGATCCAATCTTCTGTTTCCAGAGAAGTGGCAGCACGGCTGCGGCTTTTTTGCTGCTGCATTTCATTTTCAAAACCGGCTTCATCTACTGATAAATTGTTTTCAGCAGCAATCAACCTCGTAAGATCGATAGGAAAACCATAAGTATCCAGCAACTCAAATGCCGCTGCCCCATTGATTGTTTTGGATGATTGCGAGGCAATAATAATCTCATCTATTTTTTTCAGGCCTTTATCCAATGTCCTCAAAAATGCTTCTTCTTCTTCTTTGATCACCTTGCTTACAAAATCTTTTTGTGCATATAATTCAGGAAATACATTTTCAAACTGCTTTGCAATGACAGGCAGCAGCCGGAACAGCAAAGGCTGCCTGTAATCCAAATAAGAATAATAATACCGTACCGCCCTTCTCAATATCCTTCTTATTACATAACCGGCGCCGGTATTGGAAGGTAATTGCCCATCGGCAATGGTAAAGCCAATAGCCCTTATATGGTCAGCAATCACCCGGAAGGCAATGCTTTCTTTATCATCACCGGCTTTGTATTTTTTATTGACTGTTTTTTCTGTTTCTGCAATCGTTCCTGTAAAAACATCCGTATCGTAATTGCTTTGTTTGCCCTGTAATACCCTCACCAGCCTTTCAAAGCCCATTCCTGTGTCCACATGCTTTGCCGGCAGTTGCTCAAGGCTGCCGTCTTTTTTGCGGTTGTACTGGATGAATACGTTGTTCCATATTTCGATTACCTGCGGATGGTCGTTGTTCACCAACATTTTTCCGTTTACGTCCCTTCTTTCTGCATCTGTCCTGCAATCCACGTGGATTTCGGTGCAGGGGCCGCAGGGGCCGG
>JBEHYP010000185.1:0-3913 GCA_048498115.1 Bacteroidota bacterium
GAGTGAAAGGGTGCAGCGTGTAATGCTTACCGTAAGGGATGGCCTGAATTTTATAAGGAAGAAATAATTTTTAGGGGAAGTCAAGTTTCAAAAACTTGACTTCCCTGCTGAAGGGTAGTTATCCATATATCTGATAATCTTACTAACGAAAAACAATGATCAAAAAATTATTAGTGTGTGCCGTATTGTTTACCTCTAAATGCCTTACTGCACAAACAATAACCCCTGAACAGTATATTGCACAGTACAAAGACCTTGCAATAAGGGAAATGAAAAGAATGGGCGTACCGGCTGCCATAACACTGGCACAGGGCCTGCACGAAACAGAAAACGGCAACAGCATACTGGTAAAGAAATCAAACAACCATTTTGGCATTAAATGCAAAAGCACCTGGACGGGCGGCGGTGTAAGCCATGATGATGATGCGCCGGGCGAATGCTTCCGTACATACAATACTGCCGAAGATTCTTACCGTGACCACAGCAATTACCTTCGTGGCAATGATCGCTATTCATTCCTCTTTGAATTAAACCCTTCGGATTATAAAGGATGGGCTTACGGCTTGAAAAAAGCCGGCTATGCCACCAATCCAAAATACCCTGCCATATTGATCCAGGCTATTGAAAAATATAACCTGCAGCAATACACGCTTGTTGCAATAAACGATGTACCCAAATACGATAAGAGCCAGTTTGAAGACGATAAGGAAGTGCCGTTTGTTTATAACGAAGAGGAGGATGCGCCGGTAACCACCGCCAATGGCGACAGGATTAGCTCCATCAACAAAGTAAAGTGTGTACTGGCAACAAAAGGCACTTCATTGCTGGCTATTGCCACCCGGCAAAATATTGCACTGGCAAAATTGCTGGAGTATAATGATTTTGCTGCCGATGGTATTTTGCCAAAAGACCAGCCGGTATTCCTGGAAAAGAAAGCAACAGAAGGCACAAGCGCATTGTATGTTTCTAAAAAAGATGAAACGCTGCTTGATGTGGCCCAGCAAAACGGGATACAGCTGGAAGCCCTTGCTGCGTATAATAACCTTACAAAGAATACAACTATCAGCGAAGGCACAAAGCTTTATCTTCAGCCTTTGAAGGAGGTAGCCGTGGCACAAACGCAAAAGCCTGCAGCTGCTCCGGCTGTAAAATACCATGAAGTGCAGCCCAAAGAAGGCCTGTACGGCATTTCAAAAAAGTACGGCGTAAGCATACAGCAATTGAGGGAATGGAACAATCTTGCTTCAGACAACCTGAGCATCGGCCAGCAACTGATTATTTCAAAATAAAAATCTTAATAACAAAAGGAACACCATGCCGTCAGCTATACAGGTACACGATAAAAAATTCAAACCATTTATTACCGCAGCAGAAATTGACAGCCGGATAAAAGAGGTGGCTGCACAAATCAGCGAAGATTATAAAGGCAAAAAACCTATTTTCATTGCCATACTGAATGGTTCTTTCATGTTTGCTTCAGAGCTTTTTAAATCAGTGAATATTGAGGCGGAAATATGTTTTATAAAACTGGCTTCTTACAAAGGCACGAAATCAACGGGCAATGTTATTACTTCCATCGGCCTTGATGAGCCCCTTAAAGACAGGCATGTGATCATACTGGAAGACATTGTTGATACAGGTAACACGCTTACCAAGTTTTTGCCGCAGCTGTACACGCAGCAGCCTGCATCATTGACCATTGCTGCGTTGCTTCAAAAGCCGGAAGCGCTGGAACACCCGCTTGACCTGCATTACGTAGGCTTCAGCGTGCCGAATAAATTTTTGCTGGGTTTCGGGCTTGATTACGATGGGCTGGGCCGCAACCTGCCGGAAATTTATCAGTTGACAGAAGATTAACAAACAATATACAAAAATGCAGGGGCGTTTGCATTATTAGTATATAATTTAGCCATAATAGTTGCTTGTTGAAAAGCCTGTTCATCAATATCATTTTAGTATGTTTCGTTGTTAACTGCAGCGGGCAGTATTACCTGCGTGGAGAGATCAAGAATGAAAAAAGTGAACCCCTGCAGAATGTAAAAATCCTCCTGCAGTCAGACAAGCTGTTATATGCTTCCGGCACGGGCGGCGGCTTTGGTATTTCCAGCAGGTACAAAAATGACTCTGTTACCGTATCGCTTGATGGTTATGAAACAACGACCGTAGGCATTAATGCAGACAAGTATCTTGAGATCGCCATGAAGCCCCTGTCATCCAATGCCAGCAGGAACCGGCCCAAGTTAATTTCCATTACTAAAGATCAAAAATTCACCACCAAGTATTCATGGTACATCAGCGATGAATCTTATTTTTCAATTGTAGAGAATGAAACGGTGAATACGGAAAAGTTTCCCAACACCGGCTTTTCTTTAAACATCAATAAAGCTGCCTACAGCAATGTACGCAGGTTTATATCGCAGCAAAGCGTGGTGCCGCCGGATGCGGTGCGGCTGGAGGAAATGCTGAACTATTTTAACCTTAACTATAAAGAGCCGGAGAAGAATGATATTTTCAGGGTGGAATCCAATTTTTCAACCTGTCCCTGGAATGAAGAAAAGAGATTGATGTACCTGAATGTAAATGCCCGTAAGCTTGACCTTGAAAAAGTGCCGCCCAGCAACCTTGTTTTTTTAATTGATGCTTCTGGCAGCATGGATATGCCCAACAGGCTGCCGCTGGTGAAAGCAGCCTTCCAGATGCTGGTAAAAAACCTGCGGCCGGTAGATACCGTTTCCATCGTGATCTACGGAGGAACGGTAGCAGTGTGGATGCAGCCTACCAGCGGCGCCGATCAGCAAAAAATAATCACATCCATTGAAGAACTGACAGCGCAGGGCGATACGCCCGGAGAATCAGCCATCCGGCTTGCTTACACTATTGCCAAACGTTCGTTTATTAAAAACGGCAACAACAGGGTAATACTTGCCACCGACGGTGATTTTAATGTGGGTGAAACAAGCGAGGAAGCACTGGAAAACCTCATTACCAAAGAAAGGCAGAGCGGTGTGTACCTTACCTGCCTGGGCGTGGGCATGGGTAATTTTAAAGATTCAAAGCTGGAAACACTGGCCAAAAGAGGCAATGGCAATTATGCTTATCTGGATGATATCAAAGAAGCAGAAAAAGTATTGGTGAAAGAAGTAACGCAAACTTTTTACTCTGTGGCAGATGATGTGTTTTTAAATGTGCAGTTCAATCCTTCACTGGTAAAAGATTACCGCCTTATTGGTTTTGACAATAAAAAAGATGCTATTGCAGACAGCTCCGGCACCCTGGAAGGAGGGGAGATAGGCAGCGGCAACAGTGTGCTGGCGATTTTTGAATTTACACCCACCATAACCAACGACAGCATTTTGAGCTTGTCAACAACCAATGCGCCCCTGGCGGAAGTGAACCTGCGTTATACGCCTGCCAATACCAAAGCAGAAAGGCATTTGCTGTACAAATGCAGCGGAAATATATTGCCGTTTACCGTTCTGAATAAAGAGTTGCAATTTGGCGCAGCAGTGGCTATGTTTGGCATGAAGCTGCGCCAGTCAAAATACCTGCCGCCCAAAACATCAGACTGGGATAAAATTGAACAACTGGCTTTAAGCACTTATAACCCCAATAATTATCTGCAAAAAGAATTTGTGGCGCTGGTGAGCAGTGCCAAAGGGATTTATGCTAAAACCAAAAAGAAGAAGAAAAAGAAGGGGGATGAGGAAGGTGAAGAGTAAACCTGAATTACCCGGGCTTGTCAGGTTTTTGCATTCAATAATCATTATTTTCCTTTAAAGATTTGTTTTTCTCATTTTATTTCTTTTACCTTTAATCAATGATATCTTTAACAACAATGATGGTTTTAACCCTGCATTTTGTTAACCCGGTTCTGTAGCAAACGTTTTCTGTTTATTTATTGAGCGATTGATCC
>JBEHYP010000186.1:0-3846 GCA_048498115.1 Bacteroidota bacterium
GTTACGTTGGTAAGGTATATTCCTAAAAACAGCAGCAAAGCATGGCGTTTGTTAGCTCCCAACACCAGCGGGCAAACGATAAATGAAGCCTGGCAGGAAGGGGTAGTGGGCGGTATGAACAATCCGCACCCGGGCTATGGTACAAAGATTACTTCAACAGGCACACTTTCTTCAGCTCAATCAAATGGCTTTGACACAATATCAGTAAGCGCTTCTTTATTAAGGTACGATGCTTCAGTTGATAACCTTTTCCCGGTACCTAATACCAATAGCACAGCTTTTGCAGGCGAACAGGGCTATTTCCTTTTTGTTCGTGGTGACAGGAGTCCGGGGCAGTACGGTGCAGGAGCGCCCACCACGGCTACTACTTTGCGCAGCAAAGGCGCTTTGTTCCAGGGCGACCAGCCTGCCGTATCAACGGATGCTGCTACCGGCTGGGGCCTTGCAGGAAACCGTTATGCTTCAAGAATTGACATGAGAAATATTGTGAGGGGTGGCAATCTTAAAGATGCTTACCAGGTATGGGATCCCAAACTGGGCGGCAGCCATGGTGTAGGAGGATACCAAACATTTACAAAAGATGGCAGCGATTATATCGTGACTCCCGGTGGTGGCAGCTATGGCACTAACGGTTCTGTCTATAACTACATCGAAAGCGGTTCCGCTTTCTTTATCCAGTCAGATGGCGGGGCAGCTTCGGCACAAATAGTGGAAGCAAGCAAAACCACCGGCAGCAGTAATAACGGCTTCAGGCCTGCAAGCCCGGCTTCTTCAAGCCAAAAACTGTTCTTTAATTTATATGCAATCAATGCAGGGGTCACTGACCTGGTAGATGGCGGCATAGCTTTTTTTGACAATGCTTACAGCAATGCGGTGGATATAAACGATATAAGGAAAAGCCCCAATTTCACTGAGAATTTTGGCCTGAGGAGAAATAATGTTGACCTGGTGGTAGAAAGAAAACAGCCTGTTACTGTAAATGATACTCTTTTCTTTAAAATGGGACAGATGAAACAAATCACATACAGGATAGACGTTAACGTTAGTGACTTCAATTCATCTGTAACTACAGCGGTATTGAGAGATAAATATACCGGCACCAATACACCGGTAGACCTTACCGGGGTTGTTACCTCCTACAGTTTTACAGTGGCTGCTGATGCCGCTTCCAGGGCAGCAGATCGTTTTGATATTGTATTTACACAGAGCACACCGCTGCCGGTGAACTTTGCAGGCGTAAAAGCCCTGCAAAGCGGAAGCAATATTCTGGTGCAATGGCAGGTGGAAAGCCAGGCCAATGTGCAGCACTATGAAATTGAAAAATCGGTTGATGGCAGCAATTTTGTTAAAGCAGGTACGGTGGCTGCCGGCAGCGGCTTTACTTACAGCTGGCTTGATGAAAATGCAGTAAGCGGCACCAATTATTACCGCATTAAATCGGTAGACATTAATGGCCAGGTGAAATATACCGCTATTGTAAAGATAAATATGGGCAGGATTGACAAGGGCATTAACATATCGCCCAACCCAATCACCGGTAATTTTGTAAACCTCCAGTTTACAGGGCAAAAAGCCGGCAGGTATGGTATCAGGATATTTAATATGGCAGGCCAGGTGGTATATAAGAAAGTAATAGATCATGAAGGTGGTAACACATCTCAGAGTTTTACCCTATCTTTGGTGCCAGGTGGTGTATATCAATTGGAAATAATTTCACCTGATCATACCAAGCATCTGGAAAAACTGGTTATTAATCCTCCTCTTAATTAAAATTTAATTAAACAAAACCAAAGCAGTTGACTATGGCATTTAAGAGTGTAAATAAACTGGTGGCCGGAAAGATATTTGTTCTTTCTGTAATCACAGTACTGTTATCTTCGTTGTCCGCCTACAGTCAGTACGAGTATTCGCAGCCACAGCAGCAGGAAGAGGAGCCACCGGTAATAATACATTCGGAAGATGTAAGGCCACAGGAACGCCCCTTGCTGCCGGACGATAATTTGCAGAATGCAATACAACCTTCGGTAAATGATATAAGGAGCCAGCAGGAAGAAGTAACTGTGCCACCGCCTTCACCTGTTAAGCCTAATAATCCGCAGGCCCGGCCGGGAACTGGCATTCGTGATAGCGCCACTGTAGACGACAGGGATCCTGCAGGCAACCCGGATGTTCCGTTTGATGAAAATATGAACCTTGTTTTCTTAATTACAAGCCTGGCATCTGTATTCGGATTTGTGGTATTGCGGAAGAAATTTAAATTGAAGCCAATGGCTGCAAAGGCTGAATAAGTAATGATAAATGAATTGATGAAAGCGCCCCAACGGGCGCTTTTTTATTTTTCAATAACAGCTTCTAAACGTAGCAGCTAACAGGTTTTATCCACATGCAATTGTACCGGCTTGCAAAATGAAAAACTAACTTATATCTTGTACAGTCATCAATCTCTCTAAACCTAAACCTAAATCAAATGAACATTAAAAAATTGCTCATTGGCACAATTGCCGGCGGCATTGTATTCTTTTTACTTGGCTGGCTTATTTACGGCAACCTGCTGGCTGATTTTATGCGGCACCACGCCGGCGAAAAACCACACCTTGACCGAAAAAATATCCTTTTCCTTTACCTGGTAATCGGGAACCTGGTGCAGGCCCTGTTGCTGACGTATATTATTTTGAAATCAGGAAGCAGGGGACTGGCAAACGGGTTTATAACAGGATTGACAGTGGGCCTGCTGGCAAGTGTGGGCTTTGACACGGTGATATATGCCACCTCGCTGATACTAAGTAAAAAATCAATGCTTGCCGATGTGCTGGCCTATACCGTAATGAGCGGCATTGCGGGCGCCGTTATAGGAGCGCTGGCAGGAAATAAAAAGGAATAGCAATTGGTATAGTTTTATAACTTTATTGATGCAGCCGCCTTTTAATGGCGGCTGTTTTTGTCAGGGAAACAAAGTATAAGTTTGCATGCTTTCATAATTAACCGGGAAATTCATAAAGACATTGGCCTTACCCACCTTAACCGAACCGGTTGCCTTTACCATTACCTTATTTTTCAGCAGCAGGTTAAGGCCATTTTTAAAAAGGTTTTTCATGTCAACCTCTATGCTCAGCGGCAGGGAAAAAATTTCTTTCCGGGGAATATTTACCTGGTACTCCTGTGCAGTATGCCCCACATAAATACTGTCAATAAAAATATCAAGGTCGGTTCTTTTTAACTGCAGCCCAAAATTGTTGGGATTGAAATACACGATGTTCATTTTTATAAATGAGCTGGAAAAGCCGAGCCTTTCAATGGTTAAATTATTAAACTCCCGGTATTCTAATTCTTTTGGCGCAGAGCATGAAGCCAGCGATAAAGTAAAAACGATAAGGCTGCTATATAGCAATCGGGTAAAAAGTTTCATTACCGGTAAAATTGAGATCAGCCGCAAGGTAAGTAATGAAACAGGATTGCCCGGCCCACAAATCTTAAATGAAACAAAAAATGTCTGTAACAGGGCGAAGGATAAAGCACAGTTCAGCTATTCCAGCGGCGTGTTTAAAGTTGCCCTTGCCACTTTAATATCATTCCCCACCACAGCTTCTACATACAGCTCATAATATTGCGGTTCTTTGGGCACAGGGAATGTGATGGAGCCGCCTTCGCCGGCTTTCTTAATGAACATGGTATTGCCGTACTGGTCAGTCCGTACAAGGTACCATTCAAAGCGGATATTCTTTATTTGGTTTTTGTACAGGCTCCATTGTGTTGAATGCTGCCTCAGCATGATATGGTAGGTGAGTGATACGTCTTCCCTCGTGGTTTTGGCAGGCCTCAGTATTTTAATCGACAGGATGCCTGTTT
>JBEHYP010000187.1:0-3806 GCA_048498115.1 Bacteroidota bacterium
TGTAACCGAAGAATGGGTTGTCTGCATACTCAATCTTTCCTGTTTCATGGTCCAATCCAAAATCAATCACCCATGCATTGTTGGCCCTGAATTTAAATGACCCTGCCGTTGTCATATCACAGGTAACAACCCATACTTCGTTAGCCTCATCATAGGTCATTTGCGTATCGTTGTCCCATCCGCCCGGCGTGGCATCGCCGATGATGCCCCAGGTAGTTTTGGTAGCCGTCCATTTATTGGTATTAAGGTCGGCAGTCAGTTCATAATAGCCGCCGTCAGGTACGCTTAAGCCTGCCGCTGCACCATCTGTGCTGAATGTGCCATTGCCGCCGTCACCGTAATTGGTATGGTTCCAGTCGGGCGCATTGGTATATTTAAAATATTTTATGCCGGTACCGGGCATGTACACATACGCTTCATACATGCCGGGTCTTCCCGGTACGGGATTGAGCAACGGCGCAGCGCCGGGGTCCCATCCCTGGTAGTCGCCGGGAATGTATAAGCTGGTAGCGTAAGAAGTAACACTAACTTTTACAGTATTGCTGTAAACAGGCGCAATGGATGAAGCAGCCCCTGTGTTTTGCGGCACATCAGCCTTTACCCTGAACACCAGGTCGCTGGCGCTGCCCGAAGGCAGGCCCATCGTATTCATAATATCATTCAGGTTTTTGGTGATAAAGCTGTAAGAGAATACGCCGTTATCAACAACATAGTTTTTCGATTGTGCCCAACCGTTAGCGCCGCCTGTATCAGAAGGCACATCCAGTTGCAGGGTGTACCTTACCACAGGATTTTCGCCAAAACCGGCTTTACCCCAGTTAAAACTAAGCGCTGCATCATTTTCAGCAGCGGAGGAGAGTGTTACTTCAGCAGATGATGCCGTAAGCCCTTCTCCCGTAAAAATGCCGTCTTTTACAAAAAACCGTCCGCCATCCTTTTTGCAGGAAGCCAGCAATACCGCCAGCATTGCAAAACAGGCAAGGCAATTATATATCTTCTTCATATTATCAGGTTTTAAACAGTAATGAAATTAATATCCCTGGTTTTGTACAAGGTTGGTATTTGAAATAATATCAGTGGAAGGGATAGGAAACAATTTAAAATGATTATCTACGCCTGTGCCGCCTGCCGCACCACCCTTCCATGGCCATAAATAGCTGCCGGAAGTAAAACGGTCAAACCGGATAAGGTCTGTCCTTCTTGCAGCTTCCCAGTACAATTCACGCTGCCTTTCATTCAGCACGTCATCGAGCGTAAAGCTGCTTACATTGCCGGATGTATTTTCGTATGCCCGTTGCCGTAAGCGGTTAAAATAGTCAAGCGCTGTGGCATCGCTGCCGCCTGCACCACCGCGTTTTACCGCTTCTATGTACACTAAATACATTTCGGCCAGCCTGAACAAAGGGAAATCTGTATTCACCAATACGCCATTGGGTGAATAAGGCTGTGTGCTGTCTGCATTCAGGTTGCTGAATTTGGTAACACCTAACCCGTCATTAAAATTCAATACGGAATTAATTTCCAGGCTGCCCATTCCAAACCTTGCACGCCTGTCTGCATTGCCGCTGTAATCTCCAAATACCTGCGGCAGGTTTTTAGTGGCACGGTTACCGCTCCAGCCGCCACCGGGAATGCCGGCGGCAGCATTGTCGGTTACATCAGTGCCATGCGCAGAACAGATAAGAAAAGTAGTGCCGCCATAATTTTGTGAGCTACCGGCATCATAGGCAATAGGCAATATTACTTCGGTGTTATTAATGTTGTTATCAGATACAAACAATTTTTTGTATTGCGGCATTAATGTATAGCCTGCGCCAATTACTTTGGAAGCATAAGTAATGGCATCGCTATAATGTGCAGCACCTGTATATACCTCCGCATTCAAATACAACCTTGCCAGCAATGCCCATGCAGCAGCCTGGTCCGCACGGCCGTATTCATTCTGGCGTGCAGGCACAAGGTCAGCATCAATGGCTTTTAATTCCGATTCTATGTAGTTAAATAAATCCGTGCGCTGAATTTGCGGGGGAATAAATTTACCGATGGGATCATTTTCGGTAACAAAAGGCGGGTTGCCAAATAAATCCATCAGCACCCAATATTGAAATGCCCTCAGAAAACGGGCTTCTGCTTTGTAATGATGCACTTCTGCCGCATCATTGCCGGCAATATTGCGGCTGCTTAATTTTTCATCGCTTGATTGGCGGATGAATTCGTTGCAAACTGTAATTTGATAAAGGCTTCTTGCATATAACGTGTTTACAAAAAGGTTGCCCGGCGTCCATGTAAAATTGTGAAAAGCCTGCAGGTTCGCATCGTTCCATGCACATACGCCTTCATCTGTTGTTAGCTCCTGCAGGTTCCACCACGAGCGCAGGAAGTCAGTAGTGGCGGCATCGGTAACGCCGGCCAATTGCACATCAGACACACCAACACCCTGGCTGCTCACTAATGAATAGCTGCCATATACTTTTGCCAGCACCTGCTTATAGCCGGCCAGTGTGCTGTATTGTATATCGTCAATATTTGAGTGGATAGGTTTCCTGTCAAGGTCTTTTGTACAGGAAGCAAGCAGCATGCTGCCGGTTAAAAGCGCTCCTGCTATTATAGTAAGTTGTCGTTTCATATTATTTTGAATGGGTTTTAATTAGAATTGTATATTTACATTCAAAGCAAAATTTCTCGGCCTTGGATACAATGTATTATCAATGCCGCTGTATATTTCCGGGTCAATGCCGGTATATTTTGTTATGGTAAACACATTTTGGCAAACAGCGCTTACCCTCAGGCTTGCTTTTTTATTGATCACTTTGCCAAAATCATAAGTCAGCGAAAGATTATCCATTTTTAAAAAGGAAGCATTTTGAATAAAGTAATCGGAGTATTGCTGCCCGTACACAAAATTGTTTTGCTGAATTTCCGATAAAGTATTGGCGAGATAGCCCAGCGTATTGAACATATTGGATTGCGTGGCGCCTGTTGCCAGTTGATTATATACATAGTTGCCGATATTTGCCCTCAGCACCGTAGCCAGCGACCAGTTTTTATAACTGTATTGCGTGGAGAAACCAAGAATGTATTTCGGCGCAGGCGAATGGTACCTGTAGCGGTCTTTATCATTGATGATGCCGTCATTGTTCACGTCTGTATACACGCCTTCCACTGCTTTTCCATTTTGCTCATACTGCTGTGAAATACATAAAACGAATTGGGCTGGTAGCCCACGCTGTGTATCTGCACATCACCCACCAGTGTACCCGAAAAAGTGGAATCTTTTGTTGCGGTAAGATTGGTTACTTTATTACTGTTGTATGCGGCATTAAAGCTTACATCCCATGCAGCGTTTTTGGTTTTTATCACATTGGCGTTAATGGAAAATTCCACGCCTTTGTTTTCAATATTGCCAACATTGGTAAGCAGTATAGGGCTGAAATTAGAGCCTGTTGGAACAGGCACTACGTTCAGCAGGTCTTTTGTCTTTTTGAAATACACATCTATAGCGCCGGTAATGCGGTTATCCATAAAACCGTAATCAAGGCCGATATTGTACGCCTGTGTTTGTTCCCATTTTATACCGGCATCATAAGCAGACGGTGTGCTCATGGCATAAAAGCTATTGCCAAACTGCACCAGGGATGCATTGTCGCTCAAAGAAGAATAAACAGGCAGGTAAGAATAATTGGCAATACCATCCTGGTTGCCGGTAACGCCATAGCTTAAACGCAATTTAAGGTCAGACAATGTTTTGGAAGAGGATATTTTTTCACGAGTTGCCCCAGCTCAATTTCAGAAGGGATCAGCGGCAG
>JBEHYP010000188.1:0-3803 GCA_048498115.1 Bacteroidota bacterium
CCAGTCCAGTTCTGTTTTATAATTCCATTCGCTGGTCTGCCCAAATTCATCTCCCATAAACAGCAGCTTGCCCCCGGGATGGGTGAACATATAAGTATAGAGCAAACGCAGGTTGGCAAATTTTTGCCATTCATCGCCGGGCATTTTATACAGCATCGGGCTTTTGCCATGCACCACTTCATCATGGCTCAGCGGCAGCATAAAGTTTTCATCATAAAAATACATCATGCTGAAGGTGAACTTATTTTGATGGTACTGCCTGAACACGGGATCCAGCTTAAAATAATCCAGCGTGTCATGCATCCAGCCCATCATCCATTTCATGCCAAAGCCAAGGCCGCCTTCAAAAGTAGGCCTGCTTATTTTTGGCCAGTCCGTTGCTTCTTCGGCAATGGTTTGTATGTCGGGAAAATCCCTGTATAAGGTTTCGTTGAGGTCTTTTATAAAGGCAATGGCCTCCAGGTTGCCGTTGCCGCCAAATTCATTGGGCTCCCACTGCCCCGGGTTTCTTGAATAATCCAGCCTTAATATGGAGCTTACCGCATCCACCCTTATGCCGTCAGCGTGAAATTTGTCGAACCAAAAACGGGCGCTGCTTATCAAAAATGATTTTACCTCTCCCCTTTTGTAATTGAAAATATAACTGTTCCAGTCGGGATGGTAACCCTTACGCATATCCGCATATTCGTAAGTATGCGTGCCGTCAAACATAAACAGCCCGTGCGCATCATAAGGAAAATGTGAAGGCACCCAGTCCAGCACCACGCCAATGCCTTCTTTGTGAAAAGCATCCACCATGGCCATAAATTCCTGCGGTGAACCAAACCTTGAAGTGGGTGCAAAATAACCGGTGCCCTGGTAGCCCCAGCTGCCGTCATAAGGATGCTCCATCACCGGCATCAGCTCCACATGGGTAAAGCCCATTTCTTTTACATAAGGCACCAGCCTTTCCGTTATCTGCCGGTAGCTGTTATAGGTTTCTTCATCGTTTTTATCCGGCCGCATCCAGCTTGCCAGGTGCACTTCGTACACACTCCACGGCGCATCCAGGGCATTGTGCTTTTTTCTTTCGTTCATCCATTTTTTATCCTGCCACTCGTAGCCCAGTTCCCAACTGACAGAAGCCGTCTGGGGGCGTTTTTCCCAAAAATTTGCAAAGGGGTCGCCTTTATCCACTTCAATTCCTTTATAGCCCCTGATGTGGTATTTATATACTTCCCCTTTGGGAAAACCGGGGATGAACCCTTCCCATATACCGGAATTATCCAGCCGCACCAGCAAAGGGTATTCATCTTTTTGCCAGTTATTAAAATTGCCCACCACTGAAACTTTGGTAGCATTGGGCGCCCATACTGCAAAGTAATAACCCTGTTTTCCCAATACTTCTATTGAACGGCTGCCGAAATATTCATACGCATTGTATAAAGTGCCGGCCTGGTAATTTCGTATAACCTCCTCCGTTAATAACGAATAGTTCCATACCGCCTGGGTACTGTCAACAAAATGTATATCTTCATACCTGGCCATTGCCGCATTTTTATTTTTCTTTTGACCGGCTGTTTTTTTTACAACAGCTTTTTTACTTTTTGAAGCAGTTTTTTTTGCCGCCTGTTTTTTTGCAATCGCCATTTATATAAATCATTTAAGCAGGTACATTGAATTAAACCATCTTCGTTTTAACGTAAATTTAAGCATACTGTTTTTTGCAAAAAGAATTATTTCGAGTTATTTACGAAATATTTCATAGTAATAGCCCAAAACTAATATTGTAACCATGAAAAAAAAGTTAGCCAGAAAACTACTGCCTATCCTATTGCTGTTCATTATTGCAGGCAGCGCAAAAGCCCAAAACATTACCGGTAAAATTTTTGATGATTCTGAGAACAAAAATATTTCCAATGCGGTAGTTGCTATTTTAAAACCGGTTGATTCCGTCCTTATCCAGTTTACCCGTTCTGCCAAAGACGGAAGCTTTGAGTTGAAAAATGTGCCACCGGGCAAATATATTTTCATGGTAACCCATCCCTACTATGCCGATTTTGTAGATGATATTACGCTAAGCAATCAAGGCCTTGCGCTGAATACAGTGAAAGTGATAGCCAAGAGTAAATTGCTGGCAGAAGTATTTGTAAGAAGCGGGGGTACTATTAAAGTAAAAGGCGATACCATTTCTTATACGGCAGACAGCTTTAAGGTAGGCCCCAATGCCAACGTGGAAGAGCTGCTGAAAAAACTGCCGGGCATACAGGTTGATAAGAACGGCGAGATAAAAGCGATGGGAGAAAAAGTGGAGAAAGTATTAGTGGATGGTGAAGAATTTTTTGGCGATGACCCCGGCATGGCGGTAAAGAATTTACGGGCCGATGCCGTGAAAGAAGTGCAGGTGTTTGATAAAAAAAGCGAACAGGCAGAGTTTACCGGCATTGATGACGGGCAAAAACAGAAAACCATCAACCTGAAACTGAAAGACGATAAAAAGAAAGGCTATTTTGGTAAAGTAGATGCAGCCGCAGGGCCGCAAAAAAATATTGACAACAGGTACAATACCAATTTAATGTTCAATGCCTTTAAAGGAAAGAGAAAGATATCTGCTTTTTCACTGAACGGCAATACAGGACAGGACGGGCTAAACTGGCAGGACAATGAAAAATACGGGGGCGACAGGGATGATATGAATGTAAATATGGATGAAGAAAGCGGCATGATGTTTTCGTGGCGGGGCGGCACCAGCGATGAAGAACCTTATGTGAATACGCAGAACGGTTTTATTACCAACAACAACGCCGGCCTTCATTATTCAAATAAATGGAATGACAAAACAACGCTTACGCTGTCACCCAAATATAACAGGCAACTGTACACGAACCTGCAGAACAGTTTTACGCAAAGGGCCATCGGTGGTGATACCCTGCTGAACAGCAATGAAACAAAAAAACAGGATGTGAACCGGTATAATTTTAAGAACAGCCTTACGTTTGACCAAAAATTTGATTCGAGCAACAGCCTCAAAGTAACGCTGAAAGCCAATATTTACCATACCGAAAATGCTGAATTGACCGGCAGTGAGACAAAAAACAATATCACGAATGCAACTATCAATACCCTCAGCAGTGAGCTGCACCAGAAAATAGACAAGAATGCCATTACAGCCACCGCCATCTTCCGGCACAAGTTTAAAAAGGCAAGAAGGACACTGTCGTTTAATACAGAATATAACAGGCTGAAAACAGACGGCAATAATTTTCTTAAAACAGATAATGAATATTATGACAATGGCATACCCGATTCAAGCGTGCTGAAAGACCAGATGTTTGACATCAACAAGATTACCCAAAAGCTTACAGGCAAGCTTATTTATACCGAACCGCTTACCAAAAAGTTCGCCATGGAGCTGGGCTACGAGTTCACTTATTCATCCGGCTCCAACGACCGCCTGACCTACAATTATTCCAATGCTTCAGGAAAGTATGATGATATTGTAGATACGCTGAGCAATAATTTTGACCAGGTGATCACAGTGAACAAGCCTTCTTTGAAGATCAGCTACAACTTTAAAAAATTCAAGTTCAATTTTGGATCGGGCTTTGGCTTCACCCGCTTTGATTTTAAAGATATCTCAATGGCAAAGGAATATAAAAGGAATTATACCAATGCTTTTCCTTCTGCTTCTTTCAACTATGCATACAAGCCAAACCACAACATCAGCTTTTCTTATTACGGCATCTTGAGTCAGGCCAGTTGGGGCACCGTCCTTTCCACCGATTATAATGAGCGCTCACGTATCTTCGCGTGGTGGCAGGTCG
>JBEHYP010000189.1:0-3802 GCA_048498115.1 Bacteroidota bacterium
ACGGTGCGCGTCAGGTTGTCGCTTCTGGGCGGTGCATGTTACGCACCATTCGTCAGAAGAATTTAACCTCACTACCGGTTTCAGATCTTCAGTATTCCAGCCGCTGTACCGTTTTATTTATTTTATCCCGCTGGCATGGCTGGGCTTTGCACCGGCAGATATTATATTAATGTATTCCATCACGCAGGTATATGGCATTTTGGTGCATACGCAAATGGTAAAAAAAATGCCTGCCTGGTTTGAAGCTGTATTTGTAAGCCCCTCCCATCACCGGGTGCACCATGCCAGCAATGTTTTATACCTGGATAAAAACATGGGCATGTGCCTTATTATCTGGGATAAAATATTTGGTACTTTCCAGGAAGAGCTGCCGCAGGAACCGGTAAAATATGGCCTTACCAAACCAATGGAAAATCCTTACCATCCTGTAAAAAGCATTTTTCATGAATGGCAGCGCATTGGCGATGATTTGAGAAAGAAAACTTCATTTGCCAACAAATTCAAATACCTTTTTATGCCGCCCGGCTGGAGCCATGACGGCAGCACAAAAACTGCCGATGAATTAAGAAAGGAACGGACGCAAAACGAAAATGCCGTTAATCAAAGAGAAGGCAATGAAACAATTTCTTCCAGCCCGTTTTCCCTGCAGGCAAAGGCATAGCAGTAGCTGCCGTTGGTAATTACAATATAAGGTACCTGCAGGGGGATATTGTACCGCAGCGCCTGTTCCAGCACTCTTTCATCCAGCGTCACCGACATTTCTTTGCATTCTATGATCATAAAGGGCTTGTGATCGCGGCCATACACCACAATATCAAAACGTTTTTTTAAATCGGCCAGTGCAATTTCTTTTTCAACAGCAATAAGCGCTGCCGGGTATTTTTTCACTGTCACCAGGTATTGCAAAAAATTTTGCCGCACCCATTCTTCCGGTGTCAGCAGCACCCATTTTTTTCTCCATTCATCAAAAATAAATTCCCTGCCGGTTGCTGTTCTTATTTTAGGCTGGTATGGCGGATATTCAATCTTAATCATGCCGGGGAGGAAAAAATCTGTACTTTTATTTTTACAGCAATATGTATTGCTGCTCACAAATAAACGAATAAACAGAGGAATATGAAAACAAAAGAAGAAATAGTAAACAACTGGCTGCCGAGATATACCGGCGAAAAGCTGGAAAATTTCGGCGAATATATTTTGCTGACCAATTTTTCCAATTATGTAGACATGTTTGCCAAATGGAACAAAGTGAAAGTAGTTGGTAACGACAAGCCGATGCAATGCGCCACTGCCGATAATATTTCCATTATCAATTTCGGCATGGGCAGCCCTACTGCCGCCACGGTAATGGACCTGCTGAGCGCTATTGAGCCTAAAGCTGTATTATTCTTAGGCAAATGCGGCGGGCTTAAAAAACGCAATAAGATCGGCGATCTTATTTTGCCTATTGCTGCCATCCGGGGCGAAGGTACCAGCAATGATTATTTTCCGCCCGAAGTGCCGGCGCTGCCTTCGTTTATGCTGCAAAAAGCTATTTCCACCACTATCAGGGATTATGCCTGCGATTACTGGACCGGCACTGTATACACCACCAACCGCCGGGTGTGGGAGCATGATGAGCCTTTTAAAGAATACCTGCAAAAGGTAAGGGCCTACGCCATTGATATGGAAACCGCCACCATTTTTACCGTGGGCTTTTTTAATAAAATACCTACCGGCGCCTTATTGCTCGTAAGCGACAGCCCCATGGTACCCGAAGGCGTGAAAACGGCAGAAAGTGATAAAAAAGTAACCTCCAATTATGTAGAACGCCATATAAAAATCGGGATTGATTCATTGAAGCAGCTAATCAATAATGGCTTAACGGTAAGGCATTTGAAGTTTTAGTTTTTGAACAAGCAGTTGAATTACTATTTAATATCCTTATGTCACTTTCCGCTATGGCGTGATACATTTTGAGCATGATTGAACATTTTTCTTACCAACAACTTTTCTCCTTCACCAAAAACATTTTCCTGCACATGGGCAGCAGCGAAAGCAATGCTGATACGGCTGCAAAAGTTCTGCTGTCGGCAGACCTGCGTGGTGTGGACAGCCATGGCATTGCAAGGCTGAGCGGTTATGTAAGGCTGTGGCAGGCTGGCAGGGTAAATGCTAATCCCGATATAAAGATTGTGCATGAAACGCCCTCCACCGCCGTTGTTGACGCTGACAAAGGGCTGGGCCTGGTGGCAGGTCCAAAAGCAATGCAGGCGGCCATTGACAAAGCCGCACACGCAGGCACCGGCTGGGTAAGCGTAAAGAACAGCAACCATTTTGGCATTGCCGGTTATTATGCAATGATGGCCTTACCGCATGACATGGTTGGCATTGCCATGACAAATGCCTCCGCCACTGTGGCACCTACTTTCAGCAAAGAAAGATTGTTGGGCACCAATCCTATTGCGGTGGCTATACCTGCCGGGAAAGAAGAGCCTTTTGTTGCCGATTTTGCCACCACCACTGCCGCTAACGGCAAACTGGAAGTGCTGCAAAGAAAAAATATGGAGGCCCCTAACGGTTGGGTACAAACGAAACACGGCGTTCCTTCCACAGACGCTAACGAATTAAAAAAAGGCGGGGCCATGCTGCCACTCGGCGGCGATTATGAACATGGCAGCCATAAAGGTTACATGCTCGGCTCCATTGTTGATATTTTTTCCGCTTTGCTCAGCGGTGCTAACTATGGTCCCTGGGTACCACCCTTCCCTGCTTATTTACCCATGCCCGAAAATATGCCCGGTGAAGGCATCGGCCATTTTTTTGGCGCCATGCGTATTGACGCTTTTCGCCCGGCAGCAGAATTTAAGCAACACATGGATAAATGGATACAACGTTTTAAAGCTGCTGAAACTGCCACCGGGTTTAATCGTGTTATCATCCCCGGCGAACCCGAAAGGGAAATGGAAAAAGAAAGAATGGCCAACGGTCTTGAATTGTTGCCGGCCGTGGTGGATGATCTGAAGAAAATGTCGGCTGATTTTAATATCCCTTTTTAGCTTCGGGGTATTTTAAGTATTATTGCGAAAAATAAACCCTATGCGCACGTGCTCAACTACTCTCTTATTCATTGCCTCAATTATATTTTTTTGCAGTTGCCAGAAGGAGCTGGGGTTTGAAGATCCTGTACAACCAGCAGACAGCACCACAACTAATGATAATGCTTTACTGGTAAAGTATATTGAAATAGACAGCACGACCGCAAACAGCACCGACACCAGCATGATAGTAAACTTTGGATATGATGCACAGCAAAGATTGCAGGCGCTTTATATCACTCATTCAACCGGGCCTTCAGGGGTGCAACCTGCTTATGAAAAATATGTTTACCAGTACAATGGAGCAGATACTTTTCCTTACAGGTTCACTCATGCTTATGGGGAAGACAGCACTAATTTTGGTTTCACAAGCGACATAACTTATCTATTTTATAATGCGGCAGGAAAGCTAATCTTTGATTCTACTTTAGATTATGATGGCTTCGGCAACTACTCTATTCTAAAGAAACGGTACAGCTATCTTAATGATAACATCACTATCCTGTCTTCCAGTGATGATGCTGCAAATCCATATACAGAAATTGATTCCTTACGTATAACTACCGGCAATGGCAATATAGTTGCGCTGAATTCGGCTGCTTATTCATTTCCTGATATGTCGCCGTCTTTCAGTTATAGCTCCGCATTTTCTTATGACAATCATCCTAACCCGTTTTATCACCCGCACCGCGCCCACCAAGTCGGGTAGCCGGTTCCAGCCGGAG
>JBEHYP010000190.1:0-3783 GCA_048498115.1 Bacteroidota bacterium
TTGTTGTGTTGTCTTTTGTTGCCTGTAAAAAAAGTACGGTTTCAAATCCTCCTGCGCCGGCAACTTTGCCTAAATTATCTGTGGCTGATGCATCTGTAACAAGGCAGGCAACAGATGGCAGCCTCCGTTTTTATTTAATACTTACTAAAGCAAGTACAGATGCGGTGAAAGTGGATTATGCTTTAACGGATGGAACAGCCACCACCCCTGCTGATTATACAAGCAGTTCAGGAACGGTGACCTTTCCTGCCAATCAAACATCAGTGGCGGTAGAAGTGCCTGTTAAAGGCGACCCAGCCAATTTAAGAGAAGACAATTTATATTTTACGCTTACACTCAGCAACCCGAAATTTTGTACGCTTGCCAATACAAGTGCTAAAGGCACTATCATTACCGAAAACGGTACTTACCTGCCTACTGATAACGCCGGCTATACCACGCCTTCATCTTATGACGGGTATACCCTTGCGTGGGCCGATGAATTTGACGGAACGGCCATCAACACTGCCAACTGGAATTTTGAATCAGGCAATAACAACGGCTGGGGAAATAATGAGCTGGAATATTATACCAATAATGCAAAAAACGCTTTTGTTTCCAATGGCAACCTCATCATTGAAGCAAGAAAAGAATCTACGGGTGGGTTCAATTATACTTCTGCAAGAATGACTACCCAAAATAAAAAATCATTCAAATACGGACGAATAGATATAAGGGTAAAATTACCCATTGGAAAAGGTATCTGGCCGGCCTTGTGGATGCTGGGTTCCAATATTGGTTCTGCAGGATGGCCTGCCTGCGGCGAAATAGATATTATGGAGCTCGTGGGCCATGAGCCTTCCACTGTGCATGGCACTATACACTGGAAAAATGCAGCAGGCGCACATGCTTCTAAAACCGGGATTTATTCATTGCCCGGCGCAAACTTTTCCCAGCAGTTTCATGTATTCAGCATGGTGTGGGAGCAGGATACCCTTAAATGGTACATAGATGATGTATTGTACCTCACCGGCACAGGAACTGATGTAAATACAACGCCCAACCCGTTCAATGCAGAGCAATTTTTTATATTTAACGTGGCGGTGGGTGGTGACTGGCCCGGAGCGCCGGATGCCAATACTGTATTTCCCAAAAGAATGTTTGTAGATTACGTAAGGGTCTTTCAGCAATAATGTTTTAAAAGTATAACCATGAAAATAATATTTGTACCTGTGATATTCTGGCTGCTCTCCTGTACCAACAGCAGTGTGCCGGAAAAACAGGCATCTGCAGAACAGCCAAACAACAAACCCAAAGAATGGAAATTATTCTGGAGCGAGGAATTCAATTATACAGGATTTCCTGCCAGCAGTGTATGGAGCTATGAAACAGGCGGGCACGGCTGGGGCAATAATGAGCTGGAATATTACACCGCCAATGATTCTCTTACGGCCTATGTAAGCAACGGTACATTAAAAATCACCGCAAGGAAAAATAAGACGGGCAACAGGGACTACAGCTCCGCAAGGCTGGTATCGAAGGATAAAGCAACTTTTACCTATGGAAAAATTGAAATAAAGGCGAAATTGCCGGGAGGAAGAGGCATATGGCCTGCCATCTGGATGCTGGGCAATGATATAGGAAAAACAGACTGGCCTGCCTGCGGCGAAATAGATATCATGGAGCATGTGGGTTTTGAAAAAGATACGGTGTTGGGTACAGTGCATACAGAAGCGTACAATCATGTAAAAGGTACCCACAAAGGCAAAAAGACATTTATTGCAGACCCTTACAACCAATTTCATATATATGGCATAGAGTGGGATAAAGATTATATGGATTTTTTACTTGACGGCAAACCGTATTTCAGGTTCAGCAACGAGCATAAAACCAGCGCTGAATGGCCATTTGACAAACCGTTTTTTTTAATACTTAATATTGCAGTAGGCGGTAATTTGGGAGGGCAGAAAGGTGTTGACGATAATATTTTCCCCGCCACAATGGAAGTAGATTATATCCGTGTCTATCATTAAAATACAATCCCGATGATTTTTCGCAGAGCAAAATGCAGAAAGTTTGTAAGCTTACAGGTATTGTTGTGCCTGGTTATTTTTCTGTCGTGTAAAAAATCAAGCGGCGGAGGAAATAATCCTTCACCCAATCCTAATCCCAATCCCGTGCCTGCTGCCAATGAAGTGGATTTCTGGCTTACCAAAAGCAATGAGTCCGTAAAGCTCCAGTTGCAAAGTACAGTGCTGGCCTTTGGACAGGCTGCCAATAATTTCCCCGATATTCAAGTGGATGAAGCCAGCACTTTTCAAACAGTTGACGGCTTTGGTTTTACATTAACGGGCGGCAGCGCCACGGTGATTAACCAGCTTGGCAACACTACCAAAACAGCATTGCTGCAGGATTTATTTGGTACAACAGGCGCCGGAATTGCCATCAGCTACCTGCGACTGAGCATTGGCGCATCCGACCTTAATGCAGCGCCTTTTTCTTATGATGATATGCCTGCAGGGCAAACGGATGTTTCATTAGACCATTTCAGCCTTGCAGAAGATACCGTTGATCTTATTCCTTTGCTGAAACAAATATTGCTCATCAATCCCAATATTAAAATTATCGCCGCTCCCTGGAGCCCGCCGATATGGATGAAAGATAATGGCAGCACTATCGGCGGCAGCTTGCAAACGCAGTATTACGCTGTGTATGCACAGTATTTTGTAAAATATATCCAGGCTATGAAAACGCAGGGCATCACTATTGACGCCGTTACACCGCAAAACGAACCTTTGAACCCGGGCAATAATCCCAGCTTATTAATGCAGGCATTGCAACAGGCGGATTTTATAAAAAATCATTTGGGCCCTGCCTTCCAGGCAGCAGCTATCAATACAAAAATTGTTGTTTACGATCATAATTGCGACCGGCCGGATTACCCGCTCAGCATTTTAAGCGACCCGGCCGCAAAAAGCTATGTGGATGGTTCTGCCTTTCATTTATATGGTGGAGATATCAGCGCATTGTCACAGGTGCACACAGCATATCCTGATAAAAATGTTTATTTCACCGAACAGTACACGCCTTCTAACGGCAGCTTCGGGGGGGATTTAGTATGGCATTTGAAAAACGTTATCATTGGTTCTATGAGGAACTGGAGCAAAAACGCATTGGAATGGAACCTTGCCAACAATTCATCGTTTGGCCCTCATACTGACGGGGGCTGCACTACATGCAAAGGTGCTGTTACAGTTGTTTCCACTTCTTCCTATATAAAGAATGTAGGGTATTATATTGTGGCGCATGCTTCCAAATTTGTTCCGCCCGGTTCTAAGCGGGTGCAAAGCTCGTTGCCCACGGGGCTTTCCAACGTAGCATTTAAAACACCTGCAGGAAAAAAAGTATTAATAGTGGTGAACGATGGAGCAGGCTCACAACAATTCAATATTAAGTATAACGGTAAATGGGTCACCACCTATCTTGATGCGGGGGCCACAGGAACTTATATCTGGTAAAAATAAATTGTATTATGAAAGATCATTTAAAGCTCTTAACGGCTGCTTGTTTATCATTTGCAGTTGCAACAAATTCTTTTGCGCAAAAAGCAAAGCGTACCTCGCCGTTAAGAGATAAAACTATTACTGTTTATAACACTTCACAGGCTGATACGCTGCGGCTTGCCAAAGCCGGGACTAAAAAGTTCTCCAAATTTAACCAGCCCCTGGAAACACAGGTATGTGTGTTTGTGAACCCCGGGAAAACCTACCAATCTTTTTTAGGAATAGGCGCAGCCATGACGGA
>JBEHYP010000191.1:0-3427 GCA_048498115.1 Bacteroidota bacterium
TTATCACCTTTATACGAACATCATTTAAACCAGTAAGGAATACACATTGAAATTTTCAGCATTTAATTTCGACAGCCGTTTGCAGGAAGGTATTGAAGCATCAGGATACGAAGACGCTACACCCGTGCAGGAACAGGTAATACCCTTAGTACTGGAAGGCAAAGATGTAATTGCTTCCGCACAGACAGGAACAGGCAAAACGGCGGCATTCCTGTTGCCCTTAATCAATAATATTTTAAGTGAACCATTTGACGAGCACAGCATTACCGCACTCGTAATTGTGCCTACAAGGGAACTGGCCATACAAATTGCTCAGCACATGGAAGGGCTTTCTTACTTTACTTCCGTAAGTTCTATTGCAGTATATGGCGGCGGCGATGGCAATGCATTTATACAGGAGAAGAAAGCCCTGAGCGCCGGTGCGGATGTGGTGATATGCACGCCGGGAAAAATGATCTCCCATATCAATATGGGTTATGTAAAATTGAACGGCCTTAAATATCTGGTGCTGGATGAGGCAGACCGCATGCTGGACATGGGATTTTATGATGACATTATGCGTATCATCAATGCACTGCCCGCCAAAAGGCAAAATCTTTTGTTCAGCGCTACCATGCCGCCTAAGATAAGGGAGATGGCAAGGAAAATTTTGCATCATCCTGCCGAGGTGAATATTGCCATCAGCAAACCGAATGAAAAAATTACACAGCTGGCTTACGTGGTATATGAAGCGCAAAAGATACCGCTGGTAAAACACATTCTTCATCAAAAGCAATTTGACTCTGTATTGGTTTTTTGCAGCAGCAAGCAAAGTGTGAAGCAGCTTACAAGGGAATTGAAAAGAACAAGACTGGCAGTAGATGAGATACATAGTGACCTGGAACAGGACAAGAGGGAAGAAGTGCTGATGCACTTTAAAAGCGGCAAGTTAAAAGTGCTGGTGGCTACGGATATTTTAAGCCGCGGTATTGATATTGACAATATAGGGCTGGTAATAAATTATGATGTGCCACATGATGGTGAAGATTATGTGCACCGCATCGGCCGCACGGCAAGGGCAGCGGCAGAAGGCACAGCCATCACTTTTATCAGCGAAAAGGAGCAACGTAAATTCCAGCGCATAGAACATTTGCTCGGCAAAGAAGTGCATAAAGAGCAAATACCGGAACAATTTGGCGAAGGCCCTGAATATAAAAAAGTACACCATACCCATAAAGGAGGGCAGGGGCACCGCAATGGGAAAAGGCCCAACAGGTTTAACAGGAACAGGCCTGCAAAAAATTAATTTTATATTCGCTATTCAATTTGGTTTAAATTTAAACCATGCGGAATATAATTGCAATGTTATTGGCTATTTGCTTTTGCCAGAAGGCATTCCCGCAGCAATTATATTTCAACCATCTTTCGGTAAACAACGGCCTTTCGCAGGGCGTAAACAATTGCATTTATAAAGATTCCAAAGGATTGGTATGGATAAGCTCTTTTGACGGCCTTAACCGGTTCGATGGCATGGAGTGCAAAAAATATTATGCCGCCGCCCATACCGGGAAAGGAATTAAGGGCACCCTGTTTTTAAATATCCTTGAAGACAAAGAAAGCAATGTATGGATCGGCAGTAATGAAGGATTGAACTTTTATAACCGGCAGGCGGACAGCTTTACCTGCTACAAAATTTTCAATATCGGTACTAAAGACCCGTTCTGTTCCCCGTTTTATATTGATGATAAAAACAGGGTGTGGGTGCAATCCAGTTATGACATTTTTATTTTTGATCCGCCGGCAAAACAATTCACCCGGCTCAACAGCAACTTATCCGGCGGCAATATTATTGTAAAAACCATTCCGCAGGAACTGTACCGGCCACTCCGGCAATTGCTGCTGGTAAGCACTGGCTCCGGCATATTTCAAAAAGGGGAGGTGCATGGCGAAAGCATTGCGTGGCAGGCGCATTTATTTCCCCTGCAAAAGGCGCAGGTAACCAGCATGGCTGTTAATGATAATACCTGCTGGCTGGGTACTAACGGCGGCGTATATGTTTTAAATGCAGATAACCCGGAAGCCGGTTGCAAAAAAGTAACTTCTCTTTCTTTTAATATTACTTCTCTTCATCTTGATAAAACAGGAATCCTGTGGACAGGCACTAAAGGCAATGGTTTGTTCAAAGCAGATACAGCAGGCCATATCTTTGCGCAATATTCCGGTGATAAGGACAACCCTTATTCAATATCGGGCAACCAGGTGCTGTACATTTATACGGATGACAGCCGGAACCTGTGGCTTTCTGTTTGGGGCAAAGGAGTTGATTATACCAATCTTGAAAAATTCCATTTTAACCAGTTCATCAATAAAGCGGAAGCGGCGAAAGCAGGCACAGATAATTTTATCCGGTCTGTTGTGCAGGTAACTAATGAACTGTGGTGCGCCACGCAATCGGGGGGCATAATAGTGCTTGATTCAGCCAAAAAAATCCGGCAGGTCATTAAAAGCAATTTGCCTGCTTCGGTAGAACATTTATATGTGGACGGGAATATAGTGTGGGCTTCAACATTTGCCGGTTTGTTTGCAATAGATGGGGTAAGTAAAAAAGTACACAGGATTGAGACTATTGGCAGTTCACCCGGATCATTGCAATACAACTATACCTGCAAACTGCATGACGGCAGTTTACTGCTCTCTTCCAATGCAGGCTTATACCTGCTGAAGAAAACAAAAAATATCCCGGAAATTCATTTGTTAAAAGGAATTGACGCCGCAGATGTTTATCTCACCACTTATGAAAATGAAACCGGCGAATTATTTATATCAAAAGCTTTTAAAGGATTTGGCATTTACAGGTTACAGGGTGATGTTTTGAGGCAAGTAAAACAATTTCCGCTGCAGGCAACAATTAAATGCTTCAGCAATACAGGCGACAGCATACTATGGATAGGCAGCACGGTGGGATTGATAAAGTTTAATAAGCCTTCTCTTTCTGTCAGCAAAATATACACTTCTGCCGATGGGCTTAACAATCAGTATATATACGGCGTGGTGCCACATGAAAATTATTTATGGCTCAGCAGCAATGCCGGTATCAGCAGGCTTGAGCCTTCTACCGGTGCAATAAAAACTTTTTCTGTAGCCGATGGCTTGCAAAGCAATGAATACAACACGTATTCATTTTGCAAAACAACATCAGGTGAAATATTATTTGGCGGTGTGAACGGCCTTAACTCATTTTCGCCTGCCTTAATAAAAGCTTTTAGTGTGGCACCAACGTTGTCGCTTACACGAATTTTAGTGAATGATTCTTTGTATGCAGGCAATGTAAATGGCAGTCAATTGACACCGCTTGAATTTTTATACCGGCAAAATACACTGGCCTTTCAATTTACGGTAATTGATTATGTGGATGCACCTGCTGCCTATATCAGTTATATGCTGGAAG
>JBEHYP010000192.1:0-3264 GCA_048498115.1 Bacteroidota bacterium
AAAAAGTTTATGAACAACTATATAACGGATGCCGATACCCGCATAGGCACAATTACTGGCACCTTGCTGGTAGTATTGTGCAAGATAGATACTGAACAATTGCTTTCCACTATCATTGTTGCTGGCTCAGGTGCCATCGCCAGCTTTATTGTATCGGTGATCTGCCGCTATTGCTGGAACAGGATGAAGAGGTGATTTGTTGATTTGATAATTTGAAGATTTGATAATGTGATAATTTTTGTCACCTGCCTTTGTATTGTCAGTCTGAGCCTGCCGAAGAGCATGCATTCCTGTAAACTCATAACCTTACAAATCACCAAATTATCAAATCTTCAAATCATCAAATTTTCAAATCATCAAATCATGAAAGACATCCTTTCAATCGCACTGGCAAAAAAATTACACCCGGCCATCAGCAGCCTCGTTATGAATGGTATTGACGAAGCAGAGCATATCATGGGCCCGGCATATGCCGTAAGGATTGTGCAGGCTACACGTACGATAGCATTTCAAAATGCATTGTATAACCAGCCCCATGACCATATCGATAATGACCATGATGGTAAAACAGACGAGGCTGATGAAAAAGTTACCAATGCAAAAGGCGGCAGCAGCTATCACAATTATGGACTGGCTTTTGATTTTTGTATCCTTTTCCTGGATGCAGCTTCGGGTAAATATATATTTCACCCCGTTCGCTCGTGGAAAATAAATAGCGTATGGATGACCGTTATTGAAGTGTTTAAAAAGCGGGGCTTTACCTGGGGCGCCGATTGGGATAATGACGGTATCACCAAAGCACAGGGTGATAAAGACGAACACCTGGTAGATGCCCCGCATTTACAAAAAACATTTCAATACCACTGGCTCGACCTGCTGGCGAAATATAACCGTAAGGATTTTATACCCGGTACCAGTTTTGTGAAGCTGTAAACAGGGGTAGCCACAAAGACGCAAAGGCTGATTTGATAATGTGATAATGTGATAATGTGATAATTTTTTATCATCTGCCTTTGTTTTTTCAGTCTGAACTTGCCGAAGATATGGTTTAATGATGTGAGGATTTGGCGTTAAAAATAATTTTTGTTGCTTCAAAGCGCAGGAAAGAAAATATACTTCGTGTATTAATGCCTTCGTGGCTACTGCTTACAAAAAAATAATGAAATAAAAATTGGATTATTGAAAATAGTCTTTACTTTAGTGTATAACCCTGGTACGATCACCAATACCCAGCTATCCTAAGAATACTTACTTCAAGCATCTTTCTTTTTAACGTCGGCATGAGAAATTCTAACGATCATGTAATTAATAGTTGTTACTGTTAATTACGCCGGTATTTTATTTTTTTATTTTTAACCCATTGGGATATGCGCCATTTTAGGCTCACTGTCATTTTATTGCTCCTGCTTTTCCTGCCCCGTATTATGCAGGCGCAAAAGGATAGTGCTATTGCATCTTTGCATCAAATCCCTTTGAATTATATTAAAGAAGTTGATAAAAGAATTGATAAGTATTCCACCCGGATTAGCAACAGGACCGAAAAGACGCTTACTAAACTTGCCCGCTGGGAAGAAAAAATTCATGCATTGTTAAAAAAAGCCAGTCCCGCAACGGCACAACAACTTTTTAATAATAACCAACTCACGTTTGCTGCAGCGCTGGAAAAATACAGGAAAGGCGAAACAATAGTTGCCGGGCAAAGAGCAAAATATGATGCCTACCGCGACAAGCTGGTTACAAGCCTGAAATATCTCGAAACAAAAAAAGACAGCCTGGATGCAAAGTTTATAGCGCCTGTTAAAAATATAAATAGTAAGCTCGATGAGCTTAATGAGCAACAGGATCAAACAGATGCGGCAGAACAATTCATAAAACAAAGGCGCAAACAACTGCTGGATGCAAGCCTCCAATATATTGGCAACAGTAAGTACCTCGCTAAAATATCAAAGGAATCTTACTACTACGTTGAAACACTCAAAAACTATAAAGCCCTCTTCCAGGATAAAAAGAAAGCAGAAGAAACAGCGCTTACCGTTTTAAACAAGATCCCGGCATTTAAAAAATTCATGCAGCAGAACAGTATGCTGGCCTCGCTCTTTAATAATGGCGGCACTGCAGGCAATACGCCCAACCTGGCTGGTCTGCAAACAAGGGCAAGTGTAAATACTTTGATACAAAACCAAATTACAGCAGCAGGCCCCGCCGGCGCTGCACAAATACGGCAGCATATACAGGCAGCACAGGCGCAGTTCAATACCATTAAAGATAAAGTGATGCGGCAGGGCAGCGCCAATAGCGGGGGAGAAGAGCCCGGTTTTAAACCCAACCAGCAAAGATCGAAAACCTTTTTGCAGCGGCTGGAATTTGGCAACAACTTCCAGTTTGCAAAAAATAATTCCCTGCTTCCCGCTACTGCCGACATTGGATTAAGTGTTGGATACAAACTCAACAATAAAAGCGTCGTCGGTATTGGTGGCAGCTATAAAATGGGCTATGGAAGCATACAGCATTTAAGCATAACGCACCAGGGAGTTGGGTTGCGCAGTTATGTTGACTGGCAATTGAAAAAGCAATTTTACCTGAGCGGCGGCTACGAGATGAATTACAATGCTGCGTTTAAAAATATGGAGCAGTTGAAAAACAATGCTGCATGGCAAAATGCAGGATTGATAGGGCTAAGCAAAAAGATCAATATCAAAACCAAATTCACCAAAAGCACCAAGCTTAGTTTATTGTACGATATCCTGTACCATGAGCATACCCAAGTAACGCAGCCGTTAGTGTTCAGGATGGGTTATGGGCTTTGAGAAATGAACAATGAATAATTAACAATGAATACAGACCATAGACGAACCGTAATAACCTGTGGGCAAACCACCGGCAACCTTAAACCTTAAACCTAAACTTCTAAATCTTAAACAACCCACATTCCTCATAAATTATGAAACGATCCCTTCTTACTTTTTTCGCAATACTCTGCAGCGTGGCAGCCATCAGCCAGGCCAACCCTGATAATTTTTCGAAACTGGTGGATATACTGCCGCCTCCGCCCAACGCTACCGCCCTTACCAAAGCGGCATTGTTCGACCTGAATAAAAATACGGGTGCCCCTTCAATACGTATTCCTTTGTATAGCGTAAAAGGTCGCAAGATGGGGCTCGACATCAGCCTGTCCTATGGCAGTAATGGTATAAAAGTAGATGAGACCGCTTCGCGGGTTGGTATGGGCTGGACACTTAATGCCGGTGGTGTGATCACGCGTAC
>JBEHYP010000193.1:0-3254 GCA_048498115.1 Bacteroidota bacterium
GCGGTGCGGCAAACACGGAAAGCACGATTGTCACCAATGCCCGTCATCATGCCGCTTTAATAAAAGTAATGGGCTTACTGGAAGATATTGAAAAAGGCATGCAGCAAAATTTCGGTAGCGACCTGCTGGCCTTAGATATCCGCGGCTGCCTGTATTACCTTGGCGAAATTACCGGCCAGGTGGAAGTGGACAGGGATATACTGGGGACGATATTTGGAAAATTCTGTATCGGTAAATAGCTTCTGTCGCATATCCATAATACTCTTCTGCAGGAGACTTTTCTAATCTTAAAAATCACGGAAAAGGGTGATTATTTCAACAGTATTTTTCCTGTTTATTTGTTATACAGGGAAATGCTGCTTACCGGTTATTTAAAATAATTGTATAAACCCGGGAGCGTATGCCGGTTAATCTGTAAAAACCCTTTGTAGCGCACTAAACTGGCTTATCTATGGTAAAATTCTTTCTGCCGTTGTTGTTCATTTCAGCGTCCACATGTTGTGTGGCCCAGGAAAGGCTGAACACCGACAGTTTATTGCAGCTGCTTCCCAAAGCAAAGGAAGACAGCAATAAAGTATTGCTGTATATAAATATCGGGCAGCAATATGAAGGAAGTGATATGGAAACTGCGAAGCAGTATTACCTCAAAGCAAAAGCGCTGAGCGAAAAAATAAGCTATCCGGCAGGTGTTGTTAAATTTTATTCCAACTACACACAAATGTTGAACCTGCAGGGTTTGTTCGATTCATCACTTGCCCTTAACCTTGAAGGGGTGGCATTGGCAAGAAAGCTGAACGATCCGGTGGCGCTTGCCAAAAGCCTGTTCAATACCGGCTCTTCGTACAGGTTGCTGGAAGAATATGAAAATGCCATCAAGTATTATGAAGAAGGAAAAAATATATTTGCCCGCCTGGGTGTTACGCAGTATGAAGGACAGATAGATGATGTGCTGCAAAACCTTGCCACTGCCATGCACCAATATCAAAAAGGCGTCAATTACGGGCGCAGGGCGGTAGCATCTTTATCCAGTTCCGGCAATCCCGGCTTGCTGAGCTATGCTTATAATAACCTCGGGCTGAATTATACCAATTTACAGCTGTATGATTCCGCCAGGTATTGTTTTGAAAAAGCAGCATTGATTGCTGCACAAAACGATGACCTTAATGTACAGACCACTACATACCTCAATCTCGGCAATTTGTTTTTGCAGCAGGGGAATTATAAAGACATGAAGCCTTACATGGAAAAAGCACTGCGGCTGGCGGAGGAAACAGACATGTACGAAAGTGAAGCCATTGCCTTGAAGGGATTGTCAATTTACCATTTATATCAAAAAGAATATGCTGCGGCAAAAGCCTGTTCAGATACCGCTCTAAAACTGGCTAACCAGTATGATTTCCGGGTGCAAAGGCAAAAGATCTATTTACTGCTTGCCGATATTTCCTACGCCATGCAGGATTTAAAAGCGGGAGATCAGTATGGTGCGTTAAGCGAATTGCTTGCCGACAGCATATTGAATGAATCCATTACAAAAAACACCATCGACATAGAGAAGAAATACGAAACTGAAAAGAAGGAAAACCAGATAAAATTGCAAAAAGAACAGCTGAAGCAAAAAAATATTTATAACTATATGCTGCTGGGAGGTATTCTTACCCTGCTGGCCATCTCCCTGCTGGCTTACCGCAATTACAGCCACCGGCAAAAATTGCAACAGGTACGGATAGACGAACTGGAAACTGAAAAAAAACTTACCGCCACTGAAGCTGTCCTCAAAGGCGAAGAGCAGGAACGTACCCGCCTTGCCAAAGACCTGCACGATGGGCTGGGGGGAATGCTCAGCGGCATTAAATATTCATTAAGCACCATGAAAGGAAATCTGATTATGACGCCTGAAAATGCACAGGCCTTTGAACGCAGCATGGATATGCTGGACAGTTCCATACAGGAAATGCGCCGGGTGGCACACAACATGATGCCCGAAGCGCTGGTGAAATTCGGGCTGGATACGGCACTGAAGGATTTTTGCAATGACATTAACCAGTCAGGCGCAGTGCAGGTATCTTACCAGTCAATCGGTTTGGAAAACCAGGGTATCAGCCAGACAACGGCGATTACTATTTACCGCATTGTGCAGGAGCTTATCAATAATGCCATTAAGCATGCGGCGGCTACCAAAGCCATTGTGCAGGTAAGCAAAGCACAGGATGATATTTCCATTACAGTGGAAGACAACGGGAAAGGCTTTGATCCCGTAATTTTGAAAAGTTCCAGAGGCATCGGCTGGGATAATATTCAAAGCCGGGTGGAATATTTAAAAGGAAAAATTGATGTGCAGTCAGCGCAGGGAAAAGGTACATCGGTATTAATTGAATTAACAGTGTAATGGCAATCAGCGTATTTATAGTAGATGATCACTATATGGTGATAGAAGGCATCCGCTCAATATTGCAAAATGAAAAAAGTATTGAATGGGCGGGCCATGCCATGAATGCCGCCTCCTGCCTTTCTTTTTTAAAGCAGCGCCAGCCTGATGTAATACTGATGGATATTAATTTGCCCGATAAAAGCGGCATTGACCTGTGCAAAGAAGTAAAAGAAAAATATCCCTCTGTTTTTATTGTCGGGCTCAGCACCTTTAACCAGCAGAGCTTTGTGCAGAAAATGATGGGACACGGCGCTTCGGGCTACCTGCTTAAAAATGCCACTTACCAGGAGTTATCAGATGCCATTAATACTGTCGTAAAGGGAAAGATTTACCTGAGCGATGAAGCCTCATCCATATTGCGGAAAGAAGAGGCCGGCAATGTAGTGCTTACACGCCGGGAAAAAGAAGTGCTGGTATTGATTGCCGATGGAATGACCAATGGGGAAATTGCAATAAAGCTTTTTGTGAGCCCTGCCACTGTAGATACGCACCGTAAGAACCTGCTGGCAAAGTTCGGGGTAAAAAATACCGCTATGCTCATCAGGGCAGCCACACAAGGCCAGTTTATATAGAAACCTGCCGGAAACTAAGTGGGCACAGCCGTTTAATAATCGTATTTCCTGCTGCATTTTGTGCGCTGTAATATTGCAGCAGGTTTTTCAAAGGATATTGGATTTAAAGCGGGGCTGGATTTTTATCCTGGCCCTTTTTATTTTACTGCTACCCGGAAATAAGCCTATTGATTTCCAGTGGCATAACTGCCATTCCCAAAAATTATAACTAATTTTATCACCTTTATACGAACAGCATCTAAACCAGTAAGGAA
>JBEHYP010000194.1:0-2885 GCA_048498115.1 Bacteroidota bacterium
TACAGCAGGCCCGGCTGGTTCAACTATTTACTACCAGGAGGTATTGGATGTACCCTTACCTGTTAAATTTTTAAATTTCTCAGCTACAAAAAAAGATAATACGGCGATTTTAAACTGGGCTGTTGAAAATGAAGATGCTAACACCGCTGATTATGAAATTCAAAGCAGCCTGAATGGTACCGATTTTAAAGCAGTAACTGCTTTACCTGCTTTTAAAAATGGCAGGAGCAGTAATACATATTCATATACTGTTGAAGACCTTACTAAAATCCGTTCTGCCGGCTTAATATATTTTCGCATTAAGCAAACTGACAGGGATGGCAAATTTATTTATACTGAAATAAAAAATGTACGGGTAGATTCTAAAGGCCTTGTGGCATCTCCCAATCCTGTTAAGACCGCCACTAAAGTATCTTTCGATTTGGACAACAATACCGATGTACTGATTGCTGTAATTGATGCATCCGGTAAGCAGGTATTGCAAAAACAAGTGCAGGGCTTTAAAGGTAGTAATACACAGGAAGTGAATTTGTCTAAACTGGCGAGCGGCACCTATACACTGAAAGTGCAAACCACTGACGAAACAAAACTGTTGCCGCTGGTGAAAATCAATTAATAAGTTATTTTAAATAAATAATAAACCCCTCATCGAGGGGTTTATTATTTTTAAAAGTATTCAATAGCTCTTAAGAATTAAATTCTGCCAGCATTTCTTTCACTGTTTTTTGCACGCCGGCCACCAGCAATATTTTTTCAATCACATCTTCCACGATGGCATCGGGGCAGCTGGCGCCGCTGGTAATTAAAATTTTTACCGGCTCATTTGTATGCGGTAAAAATTGTGTGCTGCTGATTTCTTCCCTGGTATGAAAATTATAATGGACAACTTTATCAGCAGAGATGATTTTATCTGCCGAATCAATAAAATAAGTGGGCAGCTTTTCTTCACACAATTCCACCAAATGAGAAGTATTGCTGCTGTTATATCCACCCACTACCACGGCAAGGTTTGCCGGCGTTTGCAGCATGCCATATACGGCGCTCTGGTTGTCATTGGTGGCATAGCACAGTGTATCCCTTGTATCTGCAAACCTTTCAGCAATATTGCTTTCTGCAAGATTATATTTTGTTTTCATCACCTGCTTTAAAAAATCGGCAATGGCCTGCGTATCGCTTGCCAGCATGGTGGTTTGGTTTACTACGCCAATGCGCTGCAGGTCTTTCTTCACATCAAATCCTTCGGAATAGCGGCCCCTGAATCCGGTATAAAAACCAGCTGCCGGTTTTTCGCCGGTAATGTATTTGCCCAGCTCAATGGCTTCCTGCATATCGTTTACCACCACTGTGGGTGTATGAAAAGCAGCATGGGAAAAGGTAGCCCTTGTCTCTTCATGCCCTGGCTTGCCATGCACCACGATGCTGTAATTTTTTTTAGCAATCTGTTCGCTGCGGTTCCATACTTTTTCCACGAAGGGGCAGGTAGTATTGTATTTCTCTGTGTGTATGCCGGCGCTGCTCAGCTTCTCTTCAATGGCCAGCGTGGTGCCAAAGGCAGGGATGATCACAATATCATCTTTTGTAAGCGTATCAATGGGTATTATTTCTTTGCCATAAGTATCCTGCAAAAACTGTACGCCTTTCTGCTGCAGGTCTGCATTCACCATGGGGTTGTGGATCATTTCACTTAATAAAAAAATCCGTTTGCCGGGGTTTTCTTCCACTGTTCTGAAAGCAATATCAATGGCATTTTCCACGCCATAGCAAAAACCAAAATGGCGGGCAAGAAAAATCTGCACGGCGCCAAAATCAAGCAGGGCAGGGGAAAAATCTTTTTTCATCTTATCCTGCTCCCTGCGCCTGCCTTTTACGGCGGCAATCAGCGGGCTGCGGTATATGACGGGGACATTAAATTGTTTCATCGCTTACTAAACTGCAAAGATAAGCCCGCCGGCCACGAATTGCACTAATATTCACGAATGCTTTACCGCTCCGGCCTGTCTCATTACGGACGGAGAAATTGCCGGCAGGAAATTTTTTATAGCACTGGTGGCTTAACTTACATGCATGAATACTTTTAAAAAAGCAGGCTGGATAAATAACACGAATGTATATGAAGTAAACATTCGCCAGTACACAGCGGAGGGAACTTTCAATGCGTTTGCAAAAGAGCTGGCGAGGCTGAAAGATATGGGGGTAGATACCTTATGGTTCATGCCCATTACGCCCATTGCACAAAAAAATAAAAAAGGCATATTGGGCAGTCCCTATGCCTGCAGCGACTATACCGCCATCAACCCTGAATTTGGAGCATTAGATGATTTTAAAAACCTGGTGAAGCAGTCACAGCAGATGGGTTTTAAAGTGATTATTGACTGGGTGGCCAACCATACCGGCTGGGATCATGTATGGACCAAAACGCATAAAGAATATTACAAGCTGGATGCAGGTACCGGGGATTTTACGATTGCCAGCGGCATGGATGATATCATTGAACTGAATTATTCAAACCCGGAAATGCGAAGGGCAATGATTGATGCCATGGCGTTTTGGGTACATGAGTGTGGTATTGACGGTTTCCGCTGCGACCTTGCCGCCTGGGTGCCGCTTGATTTTTGGATGGCCGCAAGAAAAGCGCTGGAAGAAATAAAAATACTGTTCTGGCTGGCTGAATGCGATGGTATTGAAAACGCCGGATACTATGAAGCTTTTGATGCCTGCTATTGCTGGACGTGGATGCACAAAACGGAAGAATTTTATAAGACCAGCCGGGATAAAAAAATGCTGGATACCTTGTTGCTGCAATACAACGATGCAGCAGGCAGCGATGGGCAGGTATTGTGGTACAGCAGCAACCATGATGAAAATTCATGGAATGGAACAGAGTA
>JBEHYP010000195.1:0-2816 GCA_048498115.1 Bacteroidota bacterium
TTTATTAAACCAGATACCGGCAGAAGAAGCATCATTATACCGTAAACGTATACGGCCATTTATATCCATTCTGTAAGACGGCTCTGCGGTACCAATACCCACATTGCCCGTAACGGTTACCAATGCCGGGCCGGAAGTGCTGGTAAAATAGCCGCCGTTGCCGGAAGTGCTTATACCGCTTACACCATCGCCGGATTCTGCCATGCCCCAAACGCCATCACCCGTACCTGTGTTTTGTATTTTAAACAAAGAAGAAACCGATGGTAAAACCCCTCCATAAGGCAAAGAAAAACCCCCGCCGCCCGGCGTGGTGGCATCGCTTATTTTTTGCCAGGCGCCCGATTTGCGCAGGTATAAAAAACCATCCGTGGTATTGTAAACAATTAACCCGTCGGGTGCAGCGGTCAGCGCAGTTATCTGTGTGTTGGTAAGCCTTGGCAATAAAAAACCTTTATTGGTGCCACCGTCTAATTCCAGCACGGCATTGCCGTTAGGCGTTCCGGCCGAGCCGATCTTTACCTGCGCCACCGAAACTACTGTTGTTGTAAAAAGGAAAAATGCGATTAGAAAATTTTTTTTCATACACTGATTTTTTTGCCGGTGCAAAATAGAACGGCATCAAAATGTTGTCAATCGCTTAAATGAGTGATTTTAGACAGAACGGGGACTAACGGTGGCGGCTATATTATTTTTTCCTTAATGGCTTTGGCAACAGCCTGCGATACAGAACTTACATGCAGTTTTTCGTAAATTTTTTTAACATGCGTATTTACTGTATTTACACTGATGAAGCATTCCTGGGCGATCATTTTATGGCTGAGGCCTTTTACCAGCCATCCCAGGATTTCTTTTTCTCTTCCGCTCAGATCAAAACGGGTAGGGGTATGCAGCACCATTTGCGTCTGGAAGGCTTTAAGCACCTGCTTTGCCACACTGCTGCTCATGGCAGAGCCGCCTTCGTACACATCTTTTATTGCCTGTACTATTTGCAGCGGGCTGCTTTTTTTAAGTATATAGCCCGAAGCACCGGCACAGATAGACGCAAATATTTTTTCACCATCATCAAAAACAGTTTGCATCAATACCGGTATACCGGCATACCTGCTTTTTATTATACCTGTGGCCTCAATACCATTGATGCCGGGCATATCTATATCCATCAGCACCACATCGGGGGTGGCAGCGGCAATATCATTTAAAAGATTGCTGCAGTCGGGGAAAATACCGGTACATTGCATCCCCTCTGTCCAGTTGATAAGGATTTTCAGGCTGTCAAGCCGTTCGGGGTTATCATCAAATACAGCTACTCTTATCATGTTGTGCTTTCGTTAACCTGCAAAATAAGAAACAAATTACCGCAGTGTCAATCACCTGTTTAAGTGATATTGAAAACCAGCCGCACCATCGTTCCTTTGCCTGCAGCGGCTTCAACAGCCAGCTTCCCGTTTAGCTCCGCCGCCCTGTGCTGCATATTGGCCAGCCCGTTGCCGGGTAATTTGATGCTGCTGTCAAATCCCTTTCCATCGTCTTTAATTTCCATTCTTATTTCATTCCCGTTTTTGCCTATCTCCACGGTAACATTGGCGGCACCGGCATATTTTAAGATATTATTGACCGCTTCCTTAAACACCAGGTACAGGTGCTGGCGCTGGTGCATATCCAGTTTTATATCTTCAATTTCTTTCTCTGCCTTAAAGTGCATGTTAATTCCTTTTGCCTCCATCAGTGGCAGGGCATATTCCCTCATGCGTACCAGCATGTTTTGCAGCAGGTCGTTCCTCGGGTTTACATACCATACAATATCGCTCATGCTTTCCATTGCTTTTGCCGAGGCATTAAAAATTTTATCTGCCATCTGCATGGTTTCGTTTTCAGCAGTTTTTTTTCTTGCCACATCGCTGTAGATATTAATGCTGCTGAGCGTGGCACCAATCTCATCGTGCAGGTTGCGGCTTATGCTGCTCCTTACTTCATAGAATTTTTTTAATTGCCGCAAACGGTACCTGTACACTGCATAGATAGCAGCTCCCAGCACAGCAGCTGTTAATAACCTGAACCACCATGTTTGCCAAAAAGCAGGACTGATGTAAAAGCAGAACACAGCTTCCTGCTCATTCCACAAACCGCTGCTGTTGGCGGCCTTTAGCCTGAAAGTATAATTGCCGGGCGGCAGGTTATTATAAATGGTGCTGCGGCCGGTGCCTGCCTGCACCCATGCGTCATCATAGCCGTCCAGCCGGTACTGGAATGTTATCTTGTCTGCATTGGTGAAACCCGGGGCAGCATACTCAAAAGCTATTTCATTCTGGTCATGGCGCAATTGCAGGTTGCCTGCCAATGAAACAGGCATTTTATTTACTGCCGCCGACACTACAACCGGTGTTACTAATGACTTATTTACATTCACAAGCAAAGGGTCAAAGCTTGTAACCGCCATCCTGTATCCTATATGAAGTTTATCCTGGTACGAAAAAAAGCTAATGGCATCTTCGCTCAGGTCGTATATGCCATCGCTGGTGGTAAACTTTTCAAAACTCTTTTTACCGGTATTGTATTTAAACAATCCCCCTGAAGTAAATATCCAGAGGTTTTTATTGGCATCCTGCTTCAGCCTGTGGTAATCCACTTTGTCGATGCCCTGTTCTTTTCCAATAAAAACAGTTTTACGGGTATTAAGATCATACATTTTTAAACCTGCGTGTGTGCCGATATAAAGCTGGCTTCCTATTAATTCGAGCGCCATGGCAGCTCCCTGGCCGCTGCTGTCAATGCCCGGCACCGTACAGTCAATGGAAGAAAATGACCGGTCACGCATG
>JBEHYP010000196.1:0-2685 GCA_048498115.1 Bacteroidota bacterium
GGACACCCTCCGCCAAAAGGTGTTCGAGGCAAAGCGAAAACTGATCGAACTGGATAAACCGGTGACCGCGGAAGCCATCAAGCAAATACTGACAGGCACGGACTAAAAAAAGCAATTCATGGTCATGGAGATATTCCGGCACCACAATGAACAGATGAAAGCACTGGAGGGCAAAGAATTTGCGGCCGGCACGGTCGAGCGCTACGAGACCTCTTTCCGCCATACCAGAGAATTCCTGCAGTGGAAATACAAAACGGCCGACATCGAACTAAAAAAGCTGGACTACGATTTTATCAGTGACTACCTGTTCTGGCTGAAATCGGAACGGAACTGCAACCACAATTCCGCCATAAAGTATATCAGCAATTTCCGGAAAATTGTTAACAACTGCCTCCGTAAAGGCTGGATCACTACAGACCCTTTCATCAATTTTAAAATGACCAAAAAGAGGTGGAAAGGGTTGCACTGTCACCCACCGATATGCAAAAGCTGGCGGCAAAAGTATTTTCCATGGACAGACTGTCTGCTGTAAGGGACATCTTTCTCTTTAGCTGTTTCACTAGTTTGGCCTATGCCGATGTAAAAAAACTCAAACGCTCCGAAATAGGCATGGGAATCGACGGGGAACAATGGATCAGGACGAAAAGGCAGAAAACCGACACCGGTTCCAGGATACCGCTGCTGCCAAGTGCCGTACAGATATTGGACTGTCATCTTCAATACCGCCACTTCCTTATCCCTGATCCTGCCTGAAAGCCAGGGGAACAACGTCATGAACGCCGCATACCGTTCCCGCGCGGGCAGGTGCATGAGCATCACATGGTCTTCCGAGATGGCATAATAATGTTCTGTGATAATCCGCCCGTTGATATTGAACGAAGGGTGTCTTCCTGTTTTCCGCATTTGAGCCACCCAAATTAAAATTTGATATCAAAGGCGGATAGAAGCTGTTGCTGTTCAAAAGTTTTAGCAAGGATAATCTTAGTGGTTTTCCTTGATACTGGTAATTTGGTTGTTACGGTAAATATTGACTGCATTATTTCAACGGCTTTTTCTGGGCTGATGTTAATTTTCTTTTCTTTTAACTGGCGTTCCAACTCTTTGTAAAGTTTATAGCTACAGAAGGCAATAATGAGATGCGCCTGTATACGATGCTGTAGCCTGTGGTATATGGGCCTTACCTGCAAATCGGTTTTAGACATCCTAAACGCCTTCTTCTATATGCAAAGCTGCTTATAATTATCAATAACACTATCGGCATCCATTGTTGTGTTGGTAATATATCCTTTCAAGCCATCCCAACGGGTATCCTGCTTTATTTTATCCGGATCAATACTTATCCGCACTTCACCGTTTAGCTTAAGGTATTTATTATATCCTCTTTTATTGATATGCCCTTTGGTGAGTTTGCCTTTTTGTATGGCTTTCTCTAACCTCGCTAATCCCCGCTCCCTGTTTTTGGCGTCATTATAAGCCCTGCCTTCAGAATAGCTTACTATTAATTTTAACCCATTTACTTTGTTTATGCTGTGAGATTGCCCGTTAGCCCATGGCATTGCTAATATCTGCTCCTGTAATAAGCGGGGTTCGTTCTTTATCCTCGCACCCAGTATAAATTTATAATGACGCTCTTGCAGTGCATCTATGTTTTCCTGCGACAGCAGCCCTGCATCCGCTACTATTATTATTTGTTTTAAATCATATTTTGCTTTAAACTTTTCAACAACAGGCAACATCGTGTGGCCTTCAAATTTATTACCTTCAAATATCTCAAAGGCAAGAGGGGACCCCTGTTGGCTTACCAGCAGCCCCAGCACAATTTGAGGCTGCTGGTGTTTGCCATCTTTTGAAAAGCCTGTTTTGCGCAAGTCGTCTTCATCGCCGGCTTCAAAGTATAATGTTGTTACATCGTAAAATACCACCGACAGCCCGCCTTTAAACAATTGCAACGTATGCCTGTAGCTGATGTCCTGAAGCAACTCTTGATATTTACCTGTAACCTTATCTAAATAACGGTATACTGCATCAATTTCATAAAACGCCTGGTGGTGCCGAAGTAAATATTCAACCGTTTTCAACTTGCTGCCCGGATAACAGATACGGGATAATACAAGGTGGCGGAAAAGCGTTTCCTTAACTTCATTAAACCCTATCTCGTCAAATAATTTCCCTAATATCAATTCTACACCAGATACCTCAATATGTTCTATGCTGGAAATGAGGTTTTCTATAAACGCTTCGTCCTCAGCATAATTATAATCAACCCTGCCCTGACCCTGAAGGACAGAAAGTTTTTCCAACGCCGTTTGTTCAAGTTTACGAAGCTCATCTTCCGACATAGCTGTACCTGCCGACAAAACATGTACTTGGCGCCTGCCTTCTTTGCGGACAATATGTACACTCGTGCTACCAGATTTATTTGGCTTTCTGCGAATAAACATCGTCAAAAGTACCCCCCGAGACACCCAAAATGAAAATAAAAACTCAATGTTTATAGGCCTTTCAGAGATTTTATTGGGTGTCTCACATTGAAATGCGGAAAAACGGGAAAGTAAACAATGTGTCGCTCATGTCTGCTCTTGATGATATGCGTAAAAACTGGGGCAAAGAAGGCAGGCAGAATATTAAACAGATAATGCTGTAAAAGAAAAGTCATTGGGTCAGTAGGTCAATAAGTCATTAAGA
>JBEHYP010000197.1:0-2581 GCA_048498115.1 Bacteroidota bacterium
GGCGCTATCTGCACATAATAGAAAGGAAATAACCTGTTCCATTTTACCCGCCATGTATCAATCAAAGCAGTGAGCAGGCGGGCATAAGTGCTGTGGTTGCCCACATTGGCTTCACCCTGGTACCATAGCGCACCGGCAATAGCATAGCTGGTAATGGAGGCGATCATACCATTATAATTTAAGCCGGGCTTTACAGGCCCCCAGGGCACTTCGGGCAATTTGGCCGCTGCTTCTTTCAGTATAGGATCGTTGCTGATGGTTTCTGCCGGCATCCATGTTTCTGCCGGTGTGCCCCCCCAGCTGGCGCTGATAATGCCGATGGGAACATTCAGCTCATGCTGCAATTTTTTACTGAAAAAATATCCAATGGAGCTTACGCTTTTAATGGAATTGGAATCGCAAACCTTCCATTGTGCTTTCACATCGTCCTGCGGAAAATCTGAAGCCATTCTCGGGATTTGAAAAAAGCGGATATTATTATTGTAACAGGTGGGCAGCTCCTGCCTGATGAACCTGTCTCCGTAATAGTAATTATATTCCATATTGCTCTGGCCGGAGCAGATCCATACTTCACCAATCATTACATTATCCAGTGTAATATTTTCGCCGCCACTGCTGATGTTAATCGTATAAGGCCCGCCTGCGGCAGGGGTTTTTATTTTTAGTTTCCACCTGGCTACATTGCTAACACTGGAGCTTACCGCTTCAGTTGCCCAGCCTGCCTTTACCGTTACATTTTGCCCATTGGTGCCCCAACCCCATAAAGTGACCGAATCATTTTGCTGCAGCACCATTCCCGGGGCAATGATCGCCGGCAGCCGTAACTGTGCGCAGGAAGTAAGTGCAAAAAATACAAGGCATGAAAATAAAATGGCAATGCTACGCATGGCGGTACAGTTTATTGAGACCTAAAAATAATAAAAACGGGATTTGCAAAGCAAACCCCGTAATCCACATTAACCATTTTGTTTTCTTACATATTTTGTCAATATCACTATTGTCTGCCCTTCAATTTTTCCTTCTATCTGTTCGGTATTATCTTCCACCAGGCGGATGTTCTTTACCACGGTACCCATTTTTGCATTGAGGGTAGAGCCTTTTACGTCTAACGATTTTGTCAGCACAACTGTATCGCCTGTTTGCAATAGCTGCCCGTTACAATCTTTGTGCAGGTCTACGCTGCCATCGTTTTCATGGTCGCCGGTGGCTTTGGCCCAGGCCAGTTTTTCATCATCCAAATACAGCATGTCTAAATTATCGGCCGCCCAGCTTTCATCTCTCAGCCTGTTGAGCATGCGCCATGCCGTTACCTGCACACCCGGCGCTTCGCTCCACATGGTTTCTGTAAGGGGTTGCCAGTGCCTGCTGTCAAGCGGTGCTTTCTTTTCTATTTGCTGGCGGCAGGCATTGCAGATGATGATATGATCGTTTTCATCATTGTTCTGTTCCGGCAATACTTCGTAAACGCTCAGTGCATCTGTTGATCTGCAAAGTTCACATTGGTTGCTGCTTCTTTGTAACAATTGTTCTTCTAATTTCATATTATTGGTTTGCTGTTAGCAGTTTACGGTTGGGAGTTTGCAGGGAAGGAAATATTCTTTACTTCTTCATTTTTAATTTTTCTGCCGGCGAAGGTAACGGAATTGTTTGGCGTTGATACACTTCCGAAAATGCCCCCATATCCTATTAAAAAATACTTATCTTCACGCTGCCTTTACAAATAGATCAATGAAAAGATTCCTGCTGCTTATTCCTGCTGTATTCTTTTTACAGCTTGCGTTTTCACAAACCTATACGTTTACCGGCAATGGCTACTGGACGGTGGCTGCCAACTGGAGCAATAATACTATACCTCCGGCGGTGTTGCCTGCGGGGGATACGATTGTTATAAGTCCGGCGGCGGGAGATAGCTGTGTGCTGAATGTGTCGCAAACAATATCGCAGGGGGCATACCTTATTGTGATAACTGGGGCAAATTTTATTGTGAATGGGGGAGTAGTGATTGACGGAGGCACAGCAAGCGACAGCACTTTTACCGACCCAAGGGATGGGCAGGTTTATACTTTCAGGCATATTGGTACGCAGGTGTGGATGACGAAGAATTTGAATTATGTTACTGCTAGTGGTAGCTGGTGTTACAATAATGCCGACAGCAACTGTGCTGTTTATGGCCGTTTATATAATTGGGATACGGCGCTTACTGTTGCCCCGCCCGGATGGCACCTGCCCAGCGATGGCGAATGGCAAACTTTAGTTGATTACCTTGGTGGCAACACAATAGCAGGAGGCAAGATGAAAGAAGCAGGCTTATCACATTGGCGAAGCCCCAATACTAGCGCTGATAATAGTAGCGGATTTGCAGGTCTTCCGGGCGGTGGCCGTCTCGGCAATGATGATATATTCTATGCCGTTGGTACCTACGGTATTTGGTGGAGTTCAACTGAGGGTGGCGGTACGATGAGTGCTTGGAGTCGTTCCTTGGGCTATGTCGGTGCTACTGTAAACAGGAATAGCGATGAAGAGTCAGGTGGTTTTTCTGTGCGTTGCGTCAGAGATACCCCATCTTATTCACTTCCTGTTG